>JAIDJD010000160.1 GCA_029052375.1 Duncaniella sp.
ATCGTCGGGAGCTTCTGTTGTGTATAAGTGACATCTCGTCACCTTCAAGGGCAATGCCGATGAGGACAGTGTCGCCGTACGCGTTGCATCCCGGGGAGCATATCCCGGTCAGAAACCTGTCAAGGATATGACATTCGATGTGCATATGCTCGGCTCCAGACCAGCCTCCGTGACGGTGGACGGCAAGAAAGTCCGCACATGGAAGTATGACCCTCAGACAGCGACTCTCACGGTAAATGCAAAATGGAATATCGACAAACCACTCGAAATATCAATAAAAAAATGAAACATCTCCCGATAATGGCCATGCAGGCCGCCACCGCAGGCGTCCTTCTGGCCTCCTGCACCATGCAGGCACAGAACAACTACACAGTCTCTATCCCCGCCCCCTCGGGCTCGGACGGCACAATGGCCTACCTCGTAGACTGGGACTCGGGCGCCAGCATCGACAGCATGATAGTGACGTCTGACACCATCAGGTTCAAGGGCAATGTAGCCGACCCGTTCCTCGGCCGCATCTTTCTCGGAGGCGTCCGCGGCCCTATCCTTGTGGTGGAGCAGGGCGACATCACCCTCAATGAGAATGGAGAGGCCGCCGGCACACCTCTCAACGACCGCCAGAACGAGCTGACGGGACGCTTCAGCGCCATGGTCAAGGAGCTCCGCGCCCTCGACACCTCAGACTCCATACAGGCTCGCCGTGCCGAGGAGCTCTCGGCCGAGATCGATGCCCTCCCCGCCACATTCTACAAGGAGAACGCCTCCAACCCCGTCGGCCTCTACTGGTTTCTTCAGGATGCCTACGAGATGTCGCTCGACGCCATCCGCGCCGAGACAGCCAGAAATCCCTATCTGGCCGCCTCGCCCAAGGTCAAGTCTGTCATGGATGCCGCCGAGAAGAGGCTCAAGACGGGCCCCGGCGCCAGGTATCTCGACTTCAGTGTCCCCTACGACGGCAAGCTGCAGAAACTCAGCGACTACGTCAAGCCCGGACGCTACACTCTCGTCGACTTCTGGGCCAGCTGGTGCGGGCCATGTATGCGCCAGGCCAAGGTGATCAAAGAGCTCTACAACCGCTTTCACGACCGCGGCCTCGACGTCGTGGGCGTAGCCGTATGGGACGAGCCTCAGGCCACGCTCGGCGCCATAGAGACCCACGGACTTGCATGGCCCAACATCATCGACGCCCAGACCGTACCCACAGACCTCTACGGCATCAACGCCATACCCTGCATCATCCTCATCGACCCCGAAGGCAAGATAGTCTCGCGCGACAAGCAGGGACAGGACCTCATCGACGATGTAGAGAAGGCCATGGACGGCTTCACTCCCGCTGTGCCCGAGGTGTCCCAGGCCCCTGCCGCCGCGATAGACACAGCCGCGATATTCTGATGCCGTTCTTCTGAAACACATACTTGCACTTACACTTTCTTTCCACCATAAAAAACAGATTATATGTATTTTAAAAATCTTCTTTCGGCCATGGCTCTATGTCTCGGTGCCGGAGCCGCGGCTTCGGCTCAGTCTCAGTCAGACGCCCGGTATCTCGACTTCCCCACCTACGCGGGCGACGACCTCGAGCTGACGGTAGACGCGCGCGGCACACGCTGGCGCCTCTGGTCTCCCGAGGCCCAGGAAGCGCGTGTCATCATCTATCCCACGGGGCTCAACACCGCCGCCATAGACACCCTGGCCATGAAGAAGGCCGAGGGCGGCACATGGACAGCCTCTGTCCCCGAGCGGCTCTACGGCAAGTTCTACACATTCTCCATCAAGTATGACGGCAAGTGGCTCCGCGAGACTCCCGGCGTGTGGGCCAAGGCCGTGGGCGCCAACGGCAGGCGCGCCGCCATCATAGACTTTGCCGCCACCGATCCCGAGGGGTGGGACAAGGACAGGGGGCCCGAACTCGCACATATCAACGACGCCGTCCTATACGAGATGCACCACCGCGACTTCTCGGCCCATCCCTCGTCCGGCATAGCCAACAAGGGCAAGTTCCTCGCCCTTACAGAGCCCTCAACCACCAACCCCGAGGGCGAGGCCACAGGCATCGGACACCTCAAGGAGCTCGGCGTGACACACGTCCACATACTCCCCTCCTACGACTACAACAGCGTGGACGAGACCAATCTTCCAGCCAACCAGTACAACTGGGGATACGACCCTGACAACTACAACGCTCCCGAGGGCTCGTACTCCACCAATCCCTCCGACCCCGCCGTGCGCGTTCGCGAGATGAAGCAGATGGTCAAGGCTCTCCACGACAACGGCATCGGCGTGGTGATGGACGTGGTCTACAACCATACGGCCGAGAACGACGGCTCAAACTTCTCGCTCACAGCCCCCGGCTACTACTACCGCCACCGTCCCGACGGCAGTTACAGCGACGCCTCGGGCTGCGGCAACGAGACAGCCTCGGACCGCCGGCAGATGAGCGACTTCATTGTCAACTCCGTCAAGTACTGGGCCAGGGAATACCACATCGACGGCTTCCGCTTCGACCTCATGGCCATACATGACATAGAGACCATGAACCGCGTGGCCGCCGCCCTCAAGGAGATAAATCCCTCGATATTTGTCTACGGCGAGGGATGGACCGCAGGAGACTCGCCCCTCCCCGTAGAC
>JAIDJD010000161.1 GCA_029052375.1 Duncaniella sp.
GCCCTGAGCCGCGCAGGTATCTATGGCGTTCTGGACAGCCTTGGTGGATATGACAGTGGTGTCGGAGACTGCGCCGTAGTCTGTGATGAGGTGTACCGAGGCCGATGCGGCCAGAGATGCGGCTCCGAGGGCCAGCGTGAGAATGAAACGCATTGTGATTGTAATGGAGAATTTAGAATTTAGAATCTCTCTCTTAACCTCGCTCTGCCAACTCTCACCTTGCCAGCGAGAGATTGAGATTGATGCCGAAGGAGGTGTTGGTGGTCGGGTAGGCTGTCGAGGAGACTATGGGGGTGTTGATCTGATGGTCGAAGAAGTCTAATATGGTTATGCGGCGCGACATCACATAGTTGGCCTGGAGGTTCAGGTTGATGGTGCGCGTGCCTGATGTGGCCTGGGTGTAGGCACTCTCGATGCGGCGTATCAGCGCCTGTGTCTCGGCAAATGAGAAGTCGCCGTTGACTGTGAGGTCGTTTGATATTCCGTGGCCCGAGCCCTTCATCTTCAGCACGGTGTTGAAGCCTACAATCTTGTAGCCGAGGCCTACGGTCAGGCCGCGCTGGTTGGCCTCAACCACCTGTCCGGCAGAGGTGTTGAGCGTCAGGGTGCGCGAGTCGCGGTATTCGGCCGATATGGTCATCTCGTTCTTGAGCGTGGCCGAGGCGCCGATTAGGGGGGCAAACTTCTCGGTGATGGTCACGGACGAGATGTTGTAGGGCGACGAGGGCACAGGCTGTCCCGTCAGCTCGTCGAGCGTGAATCCGAGGCCGGGGCGGCCGGGCGACTCCATATAGTTGAGGAACGAGCTGTAGGAGCCCACGCTGTATGTACACTGGTAGGCGTGGTTGAGGGTGAAGCTCTTGAAGATATTCTTCATCTTGCCGAGGTAGATGAGGCCGTCGTATGTGACGCGCCAGTTGGGGAGCACGGCGCTGAACGAGGGGAACGGGTCGAGATACTGCTTCTCGGGGTCAGAGCCGGTGTATGCGGCTATGAAGGCCGGGATCAGTACGTCCGGGCTTGTGGCGCTGACGCCGCCGACCTCGGGGTTGAAGGGGTGGCCGGCATTGATGTTGCCCTGCATGAATCCGCCTTCGGGATATATGGTGCCCTCGTAGCGGCCCTCTATGCGTCGGGCCATGACGGGGATGTAGCTGAGGAAGTTGTCGAAGGCGTCAGACTGATATCCGTTGTCGGCCTTGAAGTGGCGAAGGGCTGTCCGCAGGGCCATGTGGGTCTTGGTGTACGAGCCGGCCAGGGATGTGGGCATATTGTCGTACATGAACTGTACGGAGCGGGTGTTGTTGCGGGTGCGGTTGAAGGTGAGTGTCACCTTGAACCCCTTGAACGGCTCTATCGTGGCGTCGATGCTGAGGTCGTTGGTCCCGGCAAAGTTGGCCGGCGAGGTCTGGCCGTCGTCTGTGATGAGCCATCCGCGCGAGAGGGCCTTGTCTATGTAGTCCTCGCCTGCGAAGCCGAAGGCAAAGTCGAGGCCCGGAGCCATCGGCCCCATGCTTTTGGTCTGGCCGAAGATGTTGCCTATCTCGGGGCGGAACAGAGGCAGGGAGAGGGTGCGCGTGTTGCGATACTTGACCGAGGCGCTGCGCACCGACATGGCCAGGCGTGCGGCGTGCTCGCCTACCTCGCGCCAGAGGCCCTTCTCCTCCTTGAGCACCTCCTCGACGGTGATGCGCAGGTTCTTGTCGCCTCTGGTGAGCACCTCTATCGAGTTGGCGTCCGCCACCTTGTGGGTTATCTTGTATGGCGTGCCGTCGGTGGTCTGGGCGGAGACTTTCACCTTGGTGGTGCGCAGGTTGTGCTTCACCACGAGCGATGTGTCGGGCTTGAGGGTGAAGGTGCGGTCGAACTTCTTGGGCTTCTTTGGCGCCTGGGCCGGGCCGCGCTTGGCCTGGAAGCGCTGGTTGACGGCCTTGGTGTACTTGAACTTGTTGTAGAGTGTCTCGAGGTTGAGGCGGCCGTCCACGTTGAGGGCGGCCTGGTTGGCAATCGAATTGCCCATCGATATGCCGTCCACCTCCGAGCCGCGGTCCCAGCGGTAGGTGGCGTTGTACGATATGTTGCCCGTCATCCAGTTGAGCGCGGGTATCTGCGAGAAGGGGGCGCGGTATGTGGCCACGAAAGTCTGGTTGTAGCTCCAGGGTGTACCCATGCTGAGGATGCTCTGCATCACGGTGTCTTTCCACTCCTTGTAGCGGTCGGGGAAGAGACGGCGGTTGACGGCGCCCATGGTCTCCTCGATGCGAGCCGAGGTGTTGGAGTTAAAGGTGACGGACAGGCTCTTGGTGAGGTTCCACGTCAGGGCAAACTGGCGGTCCCAGACAAAGTTCTTGCTCACCGATACAGGGAGCTGGAAGTCTGTGTCGGTCTCCGAGCGGGTCTGGAGCTCGTAGTAGTATCTCGACATCGTGGTCAGGAACGAGATGTTGGTGGGCAGGTAGCTGAGGCCCCACTCGCGGAAGAACTTGAGGTTTCTCTTCTTGGCGGGTATGGCGTTGGCAAAAGGCTTCCAGGCCTTGGCATACGGGGTGTAGGAGTACTGGAACGAGCCGCGGTAGTCGTTGGTGTTCTCATACTCTGTCGTGGGGTCGGTCTTGGCCTGCTTGTTGAACGAGAAGTTGAGCGTGAAGTTGGCGGGGTCCCAGGGCATGGGCGTGGCCGACTTGACGTCGAACTTCAGTCCGGATATCGAGAAGCTCTTGACGGTCGAGCGCTCTATGGCAAAGGCCTCGATAGAGTCTTTCTGATGCCTGGTGGTGCAGTCGTCCAGCGCCTCCTTGAGCTTGACATCCTGGTCCAGGGGGTTGTAGAGCGGTGTGGTCTTCTCTTTCGAGACGGAGTAGTATATCGGCGCCGTCAGCTTGGCCTTCTCCGGGAGGAAGCGTCCGGCGTCTACCTGCATCGCAAAGTTGTACTGCTCGTAGTCGTCCATGCGGCGCGAGTTGAGGGCCTGGTCTACAGACCCGAATCCGGCGGTCTCAACATGGGCGCCCAGGTTGAGGGTGGCGATGTCCGAGACGCCTATGTTGAGGTTGGCCTTCGCGGCCCAGCCTCCTGAGTTGTTGAAGTCTGTCACCTTCAGCTCGTTGAGCCATACGGTGCCGGCCTTGGGCGTGGAGGCGTTGTTGCGCACGCCTATGAGCATCACCCTCACGTCCGAGAGCGAGGGATTGCCCATCACGGATATGCGGTTGCGCTCGTTGGCGGGGTCGCGTACGGTGTATATGACGCCGAGGCCCACGCCGGGCTTGTTCTCGTTCTTGGCGCGGTTGCGCTCTTTCTTGACGTCCACGAGGCTCTGGAGCTCGAAGTCCATGAAGTTGTTGCGCGGCCAGACCTCCCATCTCTGCGAGGGCGAGTCGTCATACTTGCCTGCGGGTGTCAGCTCGAGGGGTATCTCGTATTCGTAGTAGTT
>JAIDJD010000162.1 GCA_029052375.1 Duncaniella sp.
ATGGTGTTGATATAGAATGTCGGCTTGCCTGACATGGCGTATCTGAGCGCCATGGCGAATGTCAGTGCCTGGGTCTTGACGTACCTCAACATGGTGACTGCCGGATTGGCCGAGAATCTGTAGCTGTAGCTCCTGTGCGATATGGACGGATGGTCGAGTGTATCGAGCACTCCGCCCCTGGATGAGACTATGTCTATTTGACAGCCTTTGCCTGAGAGGCCTTCGAGGATATCGCGGAGCACCTTGGGCGAACCGCTGAAGTCGTTGTAGAGATGAAAGCAGACCAGCTTGTCTTTCATTACACCATTCTTAGCATTGAGGTCCATGAGTCGAGCATCGGGACGAGAGACTGCGGCAACTCTCCGGGCTCGCGGGAAACGAAACGGGATATGATGTCGAGCAGATAACAGGCAAACAATCGGGGTTCATACCATGACTGGGTTGAAATCTTCCTGTGAATCTCGGCGGGAGATAGATGTGCCACATGAAGTGCCTGCTGGACATAGAAGTGGTATTTGTCGAGCATCGGAGGGTAGCTGTTCCGTCCGTACTCCCAATCGAAAACAAAGAGACGGCCCTCTTCGACAAACATATTCCACGGCGTGAAGTCGGCATGAAAGGCAGAGTATTCGACCGTGTGCCCCGTGCCATCGGCGAGTTCTGAAAGAAGAGCCTTCTCAATGACATCGCGGCACCCTTCGGGAATCCTGCCGAGGTTGCCCTTCAATTCAATGAGCGAGCGGGCAAAATCGGTGTTGTCAAACAACATTCTGGCCGAAGTGAGACAGGCCATGCCGGTAAGAAAGTCTTCGTGCAGACCAGTCCACCTATGCGGCGAAGCTGAACGGCGAGTCTTGACGGTAGACTGAACGAACACCGATGTGCCGTCCGGGAGGGTCTGGCAGAAAAGACACCTGGGGATGCCCGTGAGTCCGGCGCCTGAAAGCGCAGCAAGCAGCCTCTGCTCATGGGCGAACAATGACGCCACAGACGCCGAGTCTGTGAGCTTCATGTATCCCAGTATTCGCCCCTCTCTGAAAAACTGCACTGTGACCTTCTGATGGACAGACGGTGTGCCGCCAAATATGGCAAACGACAGCCCGGCCTCGCCAATGGCAGCCTCGGCAATGGCCCTGATATCAGGGCGAAGGCCTATGTGGCTGATTTCTGCATGGAGGACATCACGCACAAACCCGAAGCTGTGGACAAGCGGGAACCAACGCTTGAGCACACGGCCTTTAATCCCGCTCGGCTGATAGAGCTCGAGAGCCGTGGCAATATCCCGGGATGGCAAAATCCATGTTTTGCCGTCAGCGTTGGTCAGAGTGTAAGTCCGGACAGCGCCGGGCTCAATTATCGAATTTATTCCTAACAACTGTATTTTCTATAAGGTCGCAGATTTCCTGGCCATGATGGCTCCATGACACCGACTTGGAAGCATCCGATGCCCGCCGTCCCATAGCCTCGCGGAGAACAGGGTCGCGAAGCTCGAGTATGGCTTCGGCAAAAGCCTTGACTGTCTCGGCGCGTTTTCCCCGCGGTATCACACGCGAGTAGTCGGGCCTGAAATATCTTGTATATCCTGTTGTGTCGAGCGCCACGAGAGGCTTGCCCATGGCCATGGCATCGAAAGAGACCGTCACGGCGCCCTCCTTGAGCGAGGGGTTGAGCACCACGTCTGCCTCTGCCATGAGCATACGGTATTGCTCCTGGCTTACAGCACCCATAAAGGTGACGCTATCCTGAACGCCAAGACTGACGGCCAGAGCCTCAAGACGCCGACGGTCTATACCGTTGCCTACGATGGCAAGACGGATGTCCTGAGATGTCTTGAGGGCTTCGGCGAGGGCAAGGATGGCGATATCGAATCCGCGCCAGGCGTCCAGACGGCCGACCGCAATAAGACACAGACCTGTATGAGCCTCTATGGCAGTGCGGGCCGGGATATCAACGTCTGCGGCAACGTCTGTGAAAACCACAGCACGGCCACGGACATCCTCGGGCAAGAGGTTGCGCGTCAGCTCTGTCTTGCACAATATAAGGTCGGCCCTGCGTGAACGGCGCTTTAGAGACGCGCTGCGGCTGGCCATCGAGACCGTCATGCGGCGCAGACGCTCGATGATGCGGGATTTGCGGCTGTAATGGCGCGAGTAATCCTCAGGAATTGTCTCAAGGCCGCCTATCGGGCCCCAGATGAATGTCTGCCTTGAGCCGTATGCGCTCACCGGCCAGAGTGCATTGCCGTATGTGAGATGGTGGAAAATCTGTATGCCGTTCTCCTTCATGGTGCGCTCTACTATCCTGTCTGTCAGCCTTTGCCAGATGTTATAGTAGGTGCGCACACCACGGAGTCCCCTCTTCCAGAAGCGGGCCCACTTGGGGAGGTCGAAATAAATGAAGTGGATACCTGAAAACTCCGGATGGGCGTCAATCCATGGCTCTATGGAATGTCGGTTGCTCTCGCGGGTGAGAACCCAAAGCTCAAAACGGCGCGACATCTCGAGCACCCAGTGCCACCCCACCCCTATCTCGCTCCCGAGCCCCGGCTCGCAGGCATAGGCGGAGATGAAGATTTTAGTCCGATTCATTTCAGACGCTTTATGTTCTTTTTATGCTGTTCGCTGAAGATATGGCCGAGGATGAGTGTGACGGCTTCGTCCGGAGTGGACTCGTTAAGCACCTTGAGGTATCCCTTTTGCGATGTGAGATAGTCAATGCGGGAATTGATATCGCGTATGCCCTTCTCGTCAAGCTCGCGCTTTCGCGAAAGGATAGTCTCAGACGAGGCCGTGAGCAGGATGTTGTAGTCCAGAGAGGGGATGAAGAGCCTGCGCCACATATTCAGAAACCGGGGCGACAGGTAGATGCGCGAGCGACGGCTGTCGCATATGATGTCGGTAAAGTAACGGTCGAATATCACAAGGCGCGTGATGCGTGTCTTGGTCTTGACCTTGGCGAAGTATCCGAGTATATAGTCCATCGAGTAATACCCGAGACGTGCCAGAGAGGATAACAAACCGGTCTTGCCTCCACGGTGAGGATCGCTGTAATTGCGGTCGACATCCTTCTTGATGCCAGCCGAATGTGCCACCTCGCCAAGATTGCCGAAAAGGGCCGGGCGGAAGTGATAGTAAGCATGGGCCGAGGCAAAAACGTCGCCGAGACGCTCGATGGTACGGTCTATGACGGTGGTCTTGCCGGAGCCATCCGGCCCGGTGAAGCCAACTGAAAAGCCTGTGCGCGAACGCAGATAGTTGCCGGCAAATGTATAGAGGAAGTTGGACATATCCCGCAGAAGGCCCATTGGACGGTGGCGGAGATTATGGCCTGCGGCCTTGAGCAACAAGCGTAGGCCCGAAACCTTGTCACACTC
>JAIDJD010000163.1 GCA_029052375.1 Duncaniella sp.
GGCGTTGTGCATCGACTGGTAGACGAAACAGCCCTCGCCCGTCTTGTTTCGCTGCTGGAGGGCGGCGAGAAGGCCGATGAGCAGGTGCATACCGGTGTTGGAGTCGCCGAGAGCGGCGCCGCTCTGGGTGGGGATGTCATACTCGCCGTCATACCATCCGGTGGTCGAGGCGGCCGCGGCGGTGACCTGTGCGATAGGCTCGTAGGCCTTGAGGTCCTTGTACTTGGACGACTCGGGGAAGCCCTTGATGGTGCCGTAGATACACTTGGGGTTTATCTTGTGGACCGCCTCCCAGCTGAAGCCGAGCTTGTCCATGGCGCCCGGGTGGAGGTTTTCGACAAAGATGTCGGCGGTCTCTATCAGCTTGGTGAGGATGGCCTTGCCGTCGGGGGTCTTGGCGTCGAGGGTCAGAGACTTCTTGTTGGAGTTGAGCTGCAGGTAGTAGTAGCTGGGCAGGTCGGGGTCAAACTGGAGTTCCTTGCGCGTGGCGTCGCCCACGCCGGGACGTTCTATCTTGATGACGTCTGCGCCAAGCCACGCGAGCATCTGTGTACACGAGGGGCCAGACTGAACCTCGGTGAAGTCAATCACCTTGATACCTTGGAGAGGAGCTGTATTCATTAGTTTCTTATCTGTTTAGTGCCGGGGGCGGAGGGAGAGGAGATGGCGGCGCGCAGGCGCACACCCCCCTGCCGGCGCAGGCCCCGACGGGTTTATAGAATCTTTTTTACCTTTCTAACAACCTCCGCGGCGAAAGGTTCGGCGAGGGGTGGTTTTTGGGACTTTTTTGCCGGCGGGGATGCATTATCGGCAAATAATATATATATTTGCACAATCGTAATTGACTCTCACTATGCTAACAGTCTCGATAGTCACATACCACACCCCGGAGGACGAGCTAAGGGCCTGTCTTGCCTCGCTCGACCCCGAGGTTGTGGACACTGTATATATCGTTGACAACGGACGGGAAGAGCGCATACGCCTTATTGCGGCCGAATACGCCCCTGCCGTGTATATCCCGCTCGACAACCCCGGCTTCGGCGCCGCCCACAACACGGCCATACGCAATGCCATGGCACGCGGGGCCGAATTTCACCTTGTGCTGAACAGCGACGTCAGGTTCGACCCCGAGGTGCTCCCACGCCTCATTAAGGCAATGAGGTCAAGGCCTGATGTAGGCCAGCTGCAGCCTAAGATAGTCTATCCCGACGGCACATTCCAGCCCACGGCCCGTCTGCTGCCCACTCCGTGGGATGTTTTCGGGCGCAGATTCATGCCCCGGAGCCTCTTCCGTGCCCGCAACGACCGTTATACGCTCGCCCACCTCGACCACTCGAGAGAATGGAACATCCCTTACCATCAAGGCAGTTTCATGCTTCTTCGCACAGATGCCTTGCGCGAGACGGGGCTCTTTGACGAGCGCTTCTTCATGTACCCTGAAGACATCGACCTCACCAGACGCATACACCGCCGTTACATCACACTATGGTATCCGCACGAGACCGTCATACATGACCACCGGGCCGGGTCGTACCACAGTTTGAGACTGTTGCGCATACACATTGTCAACATGATACGCTATTTCAACAAGTGGGGAT
>JAIDJD010000164.1 GCA_029052375.1 Duncaniella sp.
CGCTGTTGCATCCCCACACGTGCCTCTCCTTCCAGGGACGGAACCTCGTGTAGAGCTGATTCTCGCCCGCAAGAGAGCCGAGCGTAAGGGGCGCGGGGAGGTCGTACCTTATGAGCCAGATGTCGGCGTCTCCGGCCTCGGCAAGCATCTCCTCGGCCGAGAGGCCGAGGCTCCCTGCCACGTCGCGGTCTCTGAAGATGTTTTCGGCCCCGGCGTCGGCAAGAAAACAGTTCATGGTCGAGCGTCCTCCGGGGACATACCATACACCCTGGTAAGGGAGGTCGAGCATGACGCGGGGTCTCTTGCCGCCGGCGGCGGCCACTCTCTCCCTGATGTCAGCATAGGCCCTCTCGACCTCTGCAAACAGCGAGTCGGCGCGGGCCTCACAGCCCGTGAGGCGTCCGTAAAACCTCACCCACTCGGCCCTGGCCAGCGGGGTCGGCTCCATATAGTCGGCACACTCCACGACAGACGTGCCGAGCCTCTCGAGGCGCGAGAAGTCGCGGCTGCCCTCGTATGGCGAGAGCAGCATGGCCTCAGGAGCGGCGGCCGCTATGCGCTCGAGGTCGGGGTCTGTGTTCTGCCCGCAGTCTGCCACACGGCCGTCGCGCAGGCCCTCGAGGACCGCCGGCGTGTGGACATAACGGCTGTCGCACACGCCCGAGACAATGTCGCTCCTGCCGAGCTCGTCTATCAGGGCTATATGCACGGCGCTGTAGACCACAGCCTTGCGCAGAGGTGTGCGCAGCACAGTGGCGCCTTCAGGCACCGTGGAGGGCATGGCGCTGTCCCGCGGCACGAGGAGATATCTGCGCATCACGCTCAGTGTGTCCCAGGGGTTGCGCATGGACACGAGAGTGACGCCGCCGCCGAGCTCTTTCATGCTCAGGTTGACGGCGTGGCGCATCTCCACATCGGTCCCCTCCGGGACAGAAACGCCTGCCGAGGCACTCCCCCTGCGGCACGAGGCCGCAGAGAAGAGGAGTGCGCAGAGCAGGGGCAGAAGCAGAAAAGTTGTACGTTGCATCAATTGAAGAAGAATGCTGAGGGATAGACTCCCGCGTCATAGGTGTTGATGCGGTGGCCCGAGGGATCGTACTCGCATACATATCCGGGCACGGTATAGTCGGCATAGCCGTAGATGCTTGGATAGCAAGAGCCTATGAAGATATGGCCGTCCTTGGGGTTGACACCGATAGACACGGGATACTCGGGCTCGCCGCCGGCCACAAGCATATTGGATGTGAGGCGGGTGTTGTTGTCATACACGCCATAGGTGATGACGGGGTTGCCGTAGACAGAGTTGATGTAATAGATGTTGTTGTTGTGTACGGCCATGCAGGTAGCCTCTACGAGCTTGTCGAAGGTGCCGTCCTCATTGGCACGGTAGATGGCGCCCATCTCCTTGTAGTAGTCGCCCGAACAGCGGAGCAGGAGGTCATCGCCGGCCTGCGAGAACTCTACGGGGTTGAGTGGCACGTCTATGGTCTTGGTGACGGTGAAGGTCTTGAGGTCGATGCAGCTCGCCGTGCGGCCGAATCCGGTCTGAGACATACCGTCAGAGTTGGGGACATAGAGAGTGCCCTTCCATACGGTCATGATTTCGGGATAGGGGCCCACCTTGACCTTGGCGTCGATGTCGAGCGAGAGAGTGTCGAGGCGCACTACATAGCCGTCGGCCGTGGAGAAGTAGACCTTGCCCTCGGCGGCCACGACGCCGCGCGTCTGCTGGCCCTCGCCGTTGGCGAGCGATATCTGCTTCAGAGACTTGAAGCTGGTGCGGTCCATCACCTCGATGACGTTCGAGTCATAGATGCCGTAGTAGATCTTGGAGCCGTAGGCGGTTGCACACTGGGGTGTGGCGCCGAGGCTGCGGCCGTTGGCGGCCTTGAAGGCATTCTGGGTGGCCTTGCCGGCAACGGGGTCGATGAAGGTGTGCGAGCCATCGATGTTGAGGTGGTGGCTGCCCTGGCAGATTACGTGCACGCCCGAGGGATAGACCACCCCGCTGTCGCCGGGATTGGGTTCGTCGTTGCTCTCGGAGCACGAGCTCAGGAGAGCGGCAGTGGCCGCAAGGCCGAGAATAAGATACTTGTTCATTACTGTTTGGTTGGTATTGAATGGCTATTTTGTAAATTTCTTGTCACAGCTCGAAGCGCACGGACAGATACCAGCTGCGTCCGGGCATGGGGTATCGCGCCACCACGCAATATTGCTTGTCGAGGATGTTGACCAGGTCGGCGCGCAGAGTCAGCTCGTGGCCGCGGAGGCCGAAGGTATGCCAGAGGGTGGCTCCGGCGTCGACATATCCCGCCACGCGTGTGCCCGGAGCATTGTTGCTCGTGGTGTAGCGGTGGCTGACGGCAGTGACGCGCACGGCGGTGTTGACCCAAGGGTTCTCCCATGTCAGCGAGCCTGTGCCGGAATGGCGCGGTATGTAAGCCACCTGCCATTCAGGCTTGGCGGCGGGGAGGTCGGGACGCGCCCGCTGATAGCTGTAGTTGCCCGCCAGCACGAGGTCCTGGCGCTTGCCGGGCAGGGGGAATGTAGACTGCACGGTGGCGTCGACGCCTGTCGCCTTGACGCGTCCGAGATTCGACATACTCCATATGAACATATTGTGCGGCACGGCCACTATCATGTCCCGGATGCTGTTGCGGTAGACATCCACCGTGACGAGGGCGTCTGACAGCCAGCCCTGCGGGCGCGGGCTCCACGTCGCGCCGATGTTCACCTGGTCTGTCACCTCGGGCTTGAGGCTGATGCTGCCGAAGTGGTCGAAATACGCCTCGTTGAAGGTGGGGACGCGGAATATGTTCTTGTAGGAGGCGCGTATGTACAGCTCTTCGGAGCCGAACGGCCTGACCGACACGCTGGCCGAGGGCGAGAGCCGCCGCGCATCGCGCGTAGACTCTCCGCGCCGCGCGCCGTTGAGGCAGAGCGTGTGCAGAAGGCGCACCACGGCTGTGACGCGGCGTGTGCGCCACCGTCCCGTCAGACACTGGAGGATGCTGTGGCGGAAGGGCCTGGTGTCCGAGACGAGGTTGGACGACAGGTTGTTGAAGGCATAATCTGCGGCATAGGTGACGGCCCAGCCCGAAGCGGGGAGCCAGAGGGCCGAGGCTGTGGCATAGGCTTCGCGCTGATAGTAGTTCTGGTTCAGCACTCCCCCGGGATACTTGCCGTTGACGTCGCTGTAGAGAGACCGGCTCCACCCACCCTTGGCCGTGGCCTGCATGGACCATCGCGAATTGAAGGTGTTGCGCCACGAGAGCTGGCCGAAGAGGTTGCTCTCCCTCAGATGCTCGCGGCTTATGTTGTTGTAGTATATCACCGGGCCGGGCAGCTGGCGCGAGTTGTCGTACCAGTATGCCTTGGCCGTCAGTGTCGAGCTTTCGGTAGGTTTGTACAGGTGGTTGAGCTCTGCGTGGCCCGAGTTCATGCGGCTGTTGTTGCGGCGCTCGCGTGTCTCGAGAGTGCCGTTGCGCAGGGTGAAGGGATAGTCGTTGCGCGTGTGCATGAATTCGCCAGCCGCCATCGTGGCCGACCGGCTGTTCCACTTGCGCCCCAGGCGCAGGTAGGGCGATATGCACCCGAACGAGCCTCCCTTGACCTGGGCCACGAGAGTGTTGGCCTTGGCTCTGTCGCCGAGGTCAGTGGCAAAGGATGATATCGAGAGAGTGGCGGCGCTCGAGGCCATGCGCGCGGGACCGAAGATGTCGTCGTTGTCTCCGACGCTCAACGAAAGGGCGCGCAGGTTGTCGAGGGAGTAGCGCGAGAGGTCCATCTGTCCGCTCTGGACGTCAGACAGAGGCACACCGTCATATACGACGCCCGTGTGCGAGGCTCCGAATCCGCGCACCGAGACTGTCTTGAGCCCTCCGGCGCCTCCATAGTCGCGCAGGGTGACGCCCGGCAGGCGGTTGATGGCGTCCGAGATGTCCGAGACACCCCTCGTGAGCATCTTCTTGTCTGTAAGTGTATGGACCGGGGCCGTGGACGACGCCTCGCGAGCCGACCCCTCGCCCCTGACCTCAACGGTCCCGAGGCTGTAGACAGGCACAGAGTCAGCCTCGCCGGCACGGGCCGGAGAGACATCACGGGCATAGGACACACTTGAGGCCGCCAGCCCTGCCGCGGTCAGGAGTATGGATATGCAGTTTCTCATCCTCGAAGGAACATACATAACAGATTGGTTAAGTACATAAACGGCAACGGCAAGTCTTCGGACTCATCGCCGGTCTCCGGCCTCTGCTCATGCAGAAGCCGCTGATATCAGGACGGCGGCCTTCCCAGGATGCTGTGGCGCACCCCAGTGGCTCTCTTTGCCGTGCCTTCCGCCTGCCCTCCGTGGGGCAGGCCCGGCGAAATACCGCAGCGGGACTGTCCGGGACTCTCACCCGTGTTCCTTTTTCTCGCCCGGCTCTCTTCTCTCAGAGACGCCTTCGCGAACCGTTGCGGATGCAAAATTACGAAAATATCCCCAATGTCAAAAATATTGCCCTAATGATGTCGATGTTATTAGGATTATTTCATATCTTTGAATCCTCAAAAAAACCATCCACATTCATTAACAAACCTGATATTGAATTTATGAACCGCTCCCTCATCATCGCCTCGGCCATTGTGGCCCTCGGCCTCAGCCTCCTCGGCCTCTTTGTCAAATGGGGCATAGACAACTTCTCTTACCGCGACCGCATCGTCACGGTGCGCGGCCTGGCCGAACGCACCGTCGAGGCCGACTTCGTCACATGGCCTATGTCTTACGGCGTCGCCGGCAACGACCTGCCGGCTCTCTACGACCGTATGCAGAACCTCAACCAGAAGGTCGTAAGCTTCCTGACCACAAACGGCATCGAAGACAAGGACATCTCGGTGAATCCCCCTTCGCTCTACAATTCCGAATCGAACTATTATAGCGGAGACCGCGCCAAGTATCAGTACAACCTCTCGGTCACCATCACCGTCTCGACCTCCAAGGTGGCCAAGGTGCGCGAGCTCCAGAGCCGCCTGAGCGAACTGCTCAAGGAGGGCGTGGCCATCAACACCAACTACGTGAGCTACGAGTTCACCCACCTCAACGACATCAAGCCCGAGATGATAGCCGAGGCCACCAAGAATGCCCGTCTCGCCGCAGACCAGTTTGCCAACGACAGCCAGAGCAAGCTCGGCAAGATCAAGACAGCCTCGCAGGGCCAGTTCTCCATAGACGACACCGACGCCAACACACCCCAGACCAAGAAGGTGCGCGTCGTAAGCTCTGTGGTCTTCTATCTCGAAGACTGACGTCTGACACATATCATGCGAGGTGCCGCAGGAGTCGAGCCTGCGGCACCTCGCTTTTCATGCCATACCGTCCCGCCGCCGCCGCGTTATGTGTCCGGGAGGCGAACAGAAACACACCCGTCCCGGGCTCTCGGGCAGGTGTGTGAAAAAGACTCTCCGAAAAATATAAACAATCGGAAAAGCGGAGGGTTGCGGGCTGTTGCGGGCTGAATGGCATGGCGCGTTTTTTATACTTTTTGCACACCTTATTGTAGTTTTCTAACTTTTATTGCGTATCTTTGCACTTGTATATAAACCTTAAATCCCTCTATTCATTACTTTTTATGTCGACCAAGTCGCTTCTTAACTGTTGTGCAGTGGCGGCAGGAGCCGGACTCCTCGCTGCTTGCGCACAAGTACAGGCAATTGACCGTCAGGCTCTTGTCGAACGTAACAATCCTCACATCACAGAACTTGACACTCTGGCATCCCTCACCGTGGGCAACGGCGAGTTTGCCTTCACAGTGGACGTAACAGGCCTTCAGACATTCCCCGAACTCTACCGCAACGGCGTGCCTCTGGGCACACAGAGCCAGTGGGGATGGCACTCCTTCCCCAACACCAAGGGTCTCGAGCGCCAGGAGTATCTGCGCGAGTGTGACTTCGGCCGCGGCAAGACAGAGCTCTATGCCGCCCAGTTCAAGGAAGAGGGCCGTCAGAAGGACGCCTCAAACTACTTCCGTGTCAATCCCCACCGTCTCCACCTCGGCGCCATAGGCTTCGAGGGTCTCTCGCCCGAGGGCATAGAGGCCATCGACCAGAAGCTCGATATGTGGAACGGCCTCATCACCTCCGACTTTGCCGTAGGCGGCACACCCGTCAAGGTGAAGACCACCGTAGACCCCGAGAAGGATATGGTGGCCGCAGACATCACCTCT
The DNA here is from genome assembly GCA_029052375.1 of Duncaniella sp. GTDB lineage: Bacteria > Bacteroidota > Bacteroidia > Bacteroidales > Muribaculaceae > Duncaniella. The sequence goes on from JAIDJD010000164.1 coordinate 6,204, forward strand.
TCTCTCCGCCTGCCCGTCACCCTCCGCTTCCCCTATCCCACGGGCGGACACGCCGACGACGCCTGCGACTGGACCAAGGACGACCTCCACTCCACCGAGATAGTCTCCATGGAGGCCAACCAGGCAGTCCTCGCCCACTCGCTCGACTCCACCACCTACTATGTGACCATCGCATGGCAGGGCGCCGAGGCTCCCGTCATGAAGGGCCGCAACGCCGTCTCCATCACCCCCTCTCAGGACAACTGGAGCTTCACCGCAACATTCACCCCCGGCAAGCCCGAGGCCGGAGCTAAGGCCGCAGACTTCGCCTCTGCCGAGAAGGCCGCCTCTGACTACTGGCAGGGCTTCTGGAAGAAGGGCGGCGTGGTAGACTTCAGCGAGTGTACCGATCCCCGCGCCGCCGAGCTCGAACGCCGCGTGGTGCTCTCGCAGTATCTCCTCGCCGTGCAGTGTGCGGGCTCCACTCCTCCCCAGGAGACCGGCCTCACCTACAACTCGTGGTTCGGCAAGTTCCACATGGAGATGATCTGGTGGCACCAGGCCCAGTTTGCCCTCTACGGACACGAAGACCTCCTCGGCCGCACCCTCCCCTGGTATGACAAGGTGCAGGAAGTAGGCCGCGAGATAGCACGCCGCCAGGGCTTCGAGGGCATCCGCTGGATGAAGATGACAGACCCCTCGGGCCAGGAAGCTCCCTCCAACGTAGGCTCGTTCCTCATCTGGCAGCAGCCCCACCTCATCTACCTCGCCGAGCTCCTCTACCGCGCCAATCCCTCAGACTCTATCCTCGACCAGTACTATCCCCTGGTGCAGGAGACCGCCAAGTTCATGGCCTCCTTTGCCGAGTATGACGGCCTTGGCTCGCGCTACATACTCCGCGGCGCCATCCCCGCCCAGGAGACCCTCCGCGCCGCCGAGACAGTCAATCCTCCCTTCGAGCTCTCCTACTGGCACTATGCCCTGAACACCGCCAACAAGTGGCGCGAGCGCAAGGGCGAGGGCCGCAACCTCGACTGGGACGAGATCACAGACAAGCTCTCGCCCCTGGCCGCCAAGGACTCGCTCTACCTTGCCGCCGAGACCGCCCTCGACACATACAAGGATATCCGCTTCACCTCAGACCACATGGCCGTGCTCGCCGCCCTCGGCGTGCTGCCCAAGTGCAACCTCGTGCGCGAGGACATAATGCACAACACCTTCGACTGGATCTACGACAACTGGAACTGGGGCAAGACCTGGGGCTGGGACTATCCCACCACAGCCATGTGTGCCACCCGCCTCGGCCAGCCCGAGAAGGCCATCAACGCCCTGCTCATGGACAAACGCACCAACACCTATCTCCCCAACGGCCACAACTATCAGGACAAGCGTCTCCGCTGTTACCTCCCCGGCAACGGCGGCCTGCTCACCACCGTGGCCCTCATGACAGCCGGATGGGACGGATGCGAGGTCGAGAACCCCGGATTCCCCAAGGACGGCACATGGAATGTGAAATGGGAGGGCATCAAGCCCATGCCCTGACATAGGTCTCACTACGTCTTGACACAATCATGACATCACGTCGATTAATCAGCCTTGCAGCCGCCTTTTTCATGGCGGCCGCAGGGCTTTCAGTTGCCTCTCAGACAAAGCAGCTGCATTACCGTCCGACGGCAGACGGCACAGGAGCGTTCTGTGTGGACGGCACCACCAAATTCAACCGCGGTCTCTACGGCGCCCACACGGGATTTCGCATAGACTGCAGCGATATGCCCGAGTTTGGCGTCTACCTGCCCCGCATGGGCGGCAACCTGCTGCTCACCCTGCCCGACGGCGAGTGCCTGACAACATACACCCCCGGTCGCATGGACTACCTCAAGGGAGGCGTCAAGGTTGAGGCCCAGGTGGGCCGCACCGAGGATGCCGCCCTCTGGAAGGTGACCAACACCAACCCCAGGGCCGTCACCGTCGGCGTCCGCTTCGGCGGCGTGGCCGACAAGAAGTTCAGCCGCGAGGGCGACCTCGGCGTCGACAAGCCAGACTGCTTCGACCTCAAGCCCGAATACTGCAAGGGCAATATATACAAGGTAGGCAAGAAGGGCCTCGTCACCATCGAGTATGGCAACAAGAAACGCCAGGAGATAAACCTCGTCCTCCCCACCGACACCCACAGCGTCACCGACGCTCCCTGCTACGAGGGCGAGATGAAGCTCAAGCCCGGAGAGAGCCGCATCATCGCGCTCTTCCCCGCCGGCATCGCCCCCGAGACCAGCCAGAAGAAGCTGCAGAAGCTGCTCGACAAGGCCGAAGCCGACCGCGTGTCGCTGACAAAGGCATTCGCCATCTCCACACCCGACCCCTGGCTCAGCCCCGTGGGCAGCGCCCTCTCCGTGGCCGCCGACGGCATCTGGAGCGGCGAGGCATGGCTCCACGGCTCGATAGGCTGGCGCACACCCCACCTCGGGTGGCGCGGAGCCTACACCGGCGATGCCATCGGCCTGCATGACAGGGCCCTGACCCACTACCGCACGTATGCGGCCAACCAGGTGACAGACATACCCCCGACACTCAGCCATCCCCAGCAGGACAGCGCCCTCAACCTGGCACGCGCCGACAAGAAGTGGGGCACTCCAATGTACAGCAACGGCTATATCTGCCGCCGTCCCGGCCACAAGAACGAGATGTCTCACTACGACATGAACATGGTGTATGCCGACGCCCTTCTGCGCCACTTCCGCCACACGGCAGACACTGCATCCATGCGCGAGCTCTTCCCCGTGGTCAAGCTGCACCTCGACTGGGAGAAGCGCAACTTCGACCCTGACGGCGACCATCTCTACGACGCATACTGCTGCATATGGGCCTCGGACGCCCTCTACTACAGCGGCGGCGCCGTCACCCACTCGTCGGCCTACAATATGCTGGCCAACAGCATAGCCGCAGACGTGGCCGAGGCCATAGGCGAAGACCCCGCCCCATACCGCAGGGAGGCAGAGGCCATAGGACGGGCGCTCGACAGCGTGCTCTGGATGGACGACCGCGGCCACTGGGCCGAATACCGCGACCTCGGACACAACGAGCGTCTCCACCCGGCCGCCGCTCTCTGGACCATCTACCATGCCATAGACTCTGAGGTGGCCGACCCCTTCAAGAACTATGCCGCCACGGCATACGTCGACCGCGAGATACCCCACATCCCCGTCACAGCCGAGGGAGAGGAGACTCTCTACACCCTCTCGACCACCAACTGGAAGCCCTACTCGTGGAGCATCAACAACGTGGCCATAGCCGAGGTGATGCACACTGCCCTCGCCTACTGGCTGGCCCAGCGCCCCGACGAGGCCTTCAAGCTGATGAAGGGCACCGTAATGGACAATATGTACACCGGAGCGTCGCCCCTCAACTTCGGCCAGATCAGCCAGTACGACGCCGCCCGCGGAGAGTGTTACCGCGACTTCGCCGACCCCATCGGCGTATGGAGCCGCGCCCTCACCGAAGGCCTCTACGGCATCCGCCCCGTGCGCATCGGCGCAGACCCCAGAGTGGACGTCATCCCGGGATTCCCCAAGGAGTGGAACGAGGCCTCCATCACCCTCCCCGACATCAGCTACTCCTTTGCCCGCAAGGGTGACACCGACACCTACGAGGTGGACAACCGCTATCCCGCAGGCACCGCCGTACGCTTCACCGTCCCCGCCTCAGGCCTCAGGGGCGTCACTGTAGACGGCCGCCAGGCTCCCGAGATAGCCGTGGCCCTCTCCATAGGCGAGCCCCGCATCTCCGTCACCCTCGACACTCCCGGGCGTCACGTCATAACCATTGACCGCAACGCCGATGTCAAGGCCAAGGCCACAGGCAATGTCCGCAAGGAAGGCCCCGTCACCTTCACAGAGATGGCCGCCGGACCTCTCCTTTGGTGGGAACCCTCGACAGAGGCTCTCCCCTCCATCTTCCCCGCGCTCCCCGCAGACTTCAAGGATGTCAGGAAGGAAAATCTCGCCGCCGTGCGCATCGACACGCTCTACAACTCGTCGCTGCCGCAGCTGTTCCGCAACAAGTATCTCTCGCCCCGACCTGCCGTCACCACCCTCCAGCTCCCCGTCCAGGGCATCGGCGAATGGTGCCATCCCAAGGCCACATTCGAGATAGACGATTCGGGATTCCGCAAGATTCTCGCCGAGGCCGGAGACACCCTCAGGACCCCCGACGAGGTGGGCGTCAGCTTTGTTGTGCCCTCAAATGGCGACAACGTGGCCTTCACCTCGCTCTGGGACAACTATCCCGACTCGCTCACCTTCCCCCTCTCGGGCGAGGCATCTCACATCTACCTGCTGATGGCCGGCACCACAAGCCATATGCAGTGGGGCATGGAGAACGCCCGCCTCACAGCCCGCTACACCGACGGCACCACCTCTGAGCTGCCCATAATCAACCCTCTCAACTGGGCGCCCGTAGAGCAGGACTTCTTTACAGACGGATATGCCTACGCCCAGCCCGGCGGAGCTCCCGCGCCCCTGCGCGTCAGCTTTGACGACGGTCTCGTGAGCCGCAACATCCTCGACACACGCGCCGGCAAGCCGATGCCGATAGACCCCGGCATGGAACTCGGGCTCGTGCGCGGACGCGAGCTCAAGAACGGCGCCGGAGTGCTCGTGGACTTCCCCGTCGACCCAGCCAAGACTCTCGAGTCTCTCACTCTCACAACACTCTCGCATGATGTCGTCACAGGCATCATGGCCATAACCCTCCAACGTCCATGAAAAAGAGTTTAGCAACCCTCCTGCTCCTGCCCGCGCTCGCGGCATCGGCGCAGACACAGGTCAAGACCAACGTAAAGCCCGCCGGACCCACCGACTGGTACGAGGTGACCACCGTACACCGCCCCTTTGTGCGATGGTGGTGGCTCGGCAGCGCCGTAGACCCCAAGGGTCTCACATTCAACCTCTCTGAATTTGCCCGCCAGGGCCTCGGAGGCAC
>JAIDJD010000165.1 GCA_029052375.1 Duncaniella sp.
GAACACAATCGCAAAGGGAAGGGCCAGACCGATGAGACCGGCCATCATAACGATAGAAGTCTTGGCCGGTGTGGGAGGCACTCCTGCAGGACCGGGTTTCTTGATGATGCGCGTATTATATGCGGTGAAAGCCTGCGAGAGCTCATTCTCCTCGCGCTTCTGCAGAAGGAACAGGTAGAGCGACTCCTTGACCTTCTGCTGGCGCTCTACAGAGAGCAGATACTTGGCCTGCGCAGGATTGTTGGCCAGCTTAGACGTTGTGGTCGACTGCGAGTTCTGAAGAGAGCGCAACTGCGTGTTGAGCGCCGCAATCTGCGTATCCACAGTAGTGACTATGGCATTGCGCAATGCCGCAAGCTGCTGGTCCATCGTCACAACAAGAGGGTTTGACTCTGACGACTTGTCTACGAGCGTATTGCGTTGCAACAACATATTGTTGTACTCGCCCACCTGTTTGGCTATGTCGCCGACGAGGCCCGAATTCTCAGGCAGCAGCTGATTGCGAGAATCCTCGTTGACCAGATAGGCTCTTACAAACCGGGCCATCTGTATCTCGTTGTTGATGGCATTGATGCTGTTGGCGATCTGCTGGTTCTGAGCCATATACATCGACGAGGCAGCATTGATGTCCGGTATCAGATGTTCAGACTTGAACGAGGATATATCATTGTCTACATTGCCGAGCTCGTTCTCTATGACACCGAGACGCTCGTTGATGAATTTCGAGGTCGAGACTGCTATCTCATTGCGGTCTCTGACCCACGAATCCTTATATACATCTATAAGAGTGGACAACACATCGTCGGCTCTCTGTATCGAGCGGTCAGACATCGTAAGCCTTATCACACTGCTGTTCTCGCCGCTCTGCGACACGCCGAGACTGCCTGAATAGATAGCCTGAGCGACAGACACAGGTATCTTCTCGACCTCAAGTTCAATCTCCTTGCCGGGATAGAAAGCATTCGACTTCCCGACTACAGCCAGTCCGAGAGGCGTCGAGATAGAATCGCCGAGATTGCCCTTGAATGTACCGGGATACTCTGTCTCTCCCTCCTTGATATCCGACAATGTTACCTCTCCCTTAGGCGAGACATTGAGATCGAGCGAGAGCGCTCCGTCCGAGGGATAGTCGACAATCTTAAAATTCACAGGCAATGAAGTGCCATAGGCCACCACATTATGAAACCTGCCCTTGCTGTAATAGTTGATGTCAAGGTCAAGCCTCGAGACCACTTCGGCCATCAGGTCGCCAGACTTGATATTGGTAATCTCGTTGGTGACATTGGTGTTGGATGAGATAAGGCCCATGTTAGCCAGCTCATCCATACCTGCAGAATTGCCCTTGGACGAATCCTTGATCATAATAGCGGCGGCCCGCGTATATACTGTAGGAGTCCTGAGAGTATACAGCATGGCGCCTCCGACACAAACAGCAAGAGACACAAGAATCCATGGCCACTTCTTGAGCGTCAGGAAGAGAATATCTGTCAGAGGCACTGTATTGTTAGACTGTGCCTTTCTGCGCCTCTGCGGTGTGTTTTGATTGTTTTCGGCCATTTCTTATTTCGTAAGGCTGATGATTAATGTTCCGATGGTAATACCGAACGATGCTATCGACATCCAGAAAGCAGGAGTGTAGGGACTCTCTCCGGTCGGAGTCGTAGAGCGTTTCACCTTATTGTTAGGCTCGACGTAGATCACATCGTTCTGCTGCAGATAGTAGACCGGCGATGCCGCAAGCGCGTCCATGTCAAGCAGGTTTACACGGTATGCCCTCTGCGAGCCGTCAGACTCCTGGCGCAGGACAAGGATATCCTCTCTCCGGCCGTTCACCTTGAGGTCTCCGGCCATGGCGATGGCGTCGGTGATGAGCAGATGATCCTTGTTGAACTCGAGACGTCCGGGCGAATTGACCTCCCCAAGCACAGTGATTCCGGTGTTTCCAAACTCCACTGTCACGATAGGGTCCTTAACAAGATTGCGGTTCACAAGCTCTTCCTCAATATAAGTGCCTACCTCAAAGCGGGTCATGCCTGCTATATGGAGCTTGCCAAGGACGGGAAAGTTGATGTCGCCCTCAGGGTTGACGGTATAGAAGGACACTTGGCCTGAATTGGAGTTCGCATTGCTTCCCATGCTCTTGGTATTCGATGTCGTAGAGCCCAACCTGTTTTGTACCTGGATAAGGTTAAACAGAGAGGAGAGTGCCGGGTCCGGAGTATTGACCATAATCGACAGCTTGTCCTCGGGCTTTACCCTTACCTCAAGAGGCGTCAGGGGATTGACAATCTCGCCCTGTGTCATATCCTGAAAATAAGTGATGTTCTTAGGCGTGGAGCATGAGCCAAGCAGCAGAGTTGCCGCCATGACTGCGGATGCGATGAATTTGATACGCATATAATACTTTATGGTTGTGAATCAGACTGTTTTGATTAAATTGGACGCCCGGATACCAATCCGCTGACTAAATTCAGAATTTGTTCAGGCGGTTGCCGGGCACACCCCGGCCCCATCCGGCAATCATGCACCCAGACTTCGAGACAAGCCTACGGCGTCGTCAACGTCCGAAGACACTGACGTAACAATCTCTATATCAGGACTTGTTACCATTATTCACTGCGCCCAAAATATGTATCTCTTCACATAAGATACATATTTTGGGCGCAAAGATACAAAATTTTATCCAAATACAATATCACAACAAATCGAAAAAATGACGAAATCCCGCTTGAAACAATTATTAAGACACAGCAATACAGCCCAAAAAGCGCCTCCAACCATGCAAAAAATGGCTGGAGGCGCCTTTTGGGCCGTTGTCAGAATAAAAAAGACTTAACCCTCTGTCTCCTCTCTCAGAATACGGTCAAACAATCTGCGCAATGTTTCCTCAGAGGAAATAATTGTCCTGAGGCGGGCGAGACGGCGGACATTAGGGCTGTCTGGTATCCGGATTTTCAGATAGCCGTCCGGTCCATACTTGTCTATAAGGTGTCTGAGCATACGCCTGTAATGACCTTCTGTGTCAAGCTCAGGATAGTTGGCGAGGCCATACTGGATGGTGCGTCTCACTATGGTCTCCGGGTCGATAAACCTGTCGGCCTCGGCCACTATGAGCCCGTAGTCGTTGCGGGGACAAGACCCCTTGGAGGCACGGTGGTCTTCGACAGCCTGACGCATCGTCTCGATCTGCTCTTCCGAAAACCGGCTCTTCACCATGGGGTCTTCGACAAGCATCTTGCCCGAGTCTATATGGTGACGCTCTCGGCCATAGGCAAGTCCGAGGTCGTGGAAGGCCGCCACAACATAAATCATATCTATATCCTCTCACGGAAAACTGCCAGCCAGCTCCATGCTCTGCCCTATTACATT
>JAIDJD010000166.1 GCA_029052375.1 Duncaniella sp.
CACCACGCACACCCACCCCACTCACCTCCACTCCCCCAAGAGAAATTTTTTTACCAGACTCACCTATACTCACCCCTCTCACCTATACTCACCCCTCTCACCTATACTCACCCCTCTCACCTATACACACCCATACTCACCCATATTCTTCCAACCATTCTATTCCGGGGATACAAAAAAGTCCGACACTCCTTTCTAACAAGGGGTCCGGACTAAAGCCATAAGGCAGATGAAACGTATAGCGTGAGGCTTTCAGATGGCCTCAGCGCTATGTTCATCCAATTGTAGAGATTAATATCATACTTACACAACACCATCTTTACCTTCGCCCGGGTGTCTCCCGACTGCCTGCGGGGGTAGTTGCCTTATTCCTTTAGTCCTTGATTTGTCAGGATTTGGGAGTGGAAGAAGTCCAACTATGGTGTTCTTTCTTTCCATCTGCAAAGTTACTGCCTGTCAAGAGATTTGCAAAATTCTTACAGTAAAATTAACTTATATTAACTATCGGGTGTGGGTTGTTAAGCGTTTCTGTTGTCGGGATACAACTTTTTAGGGTGTCGAAGTGCGGTTTTTAAACAATAATGATTATTTTTGCATTGTTCATTATATTTGCGTTTACCGCAGAATCCACAAGATATACTGTATGAAGAATGTCATCCTTTTTGACCGCGACGATGTTCGCTCGGCGCTTCTGCCTCTGACTTTCACGCGCCCTGTGGCTATGGTGCGTTTCGGTATCATGACCCAGATAGAGAAGTGGCGCCGGGCGTTGCCGGATGCTGATTTCTCTCCCCTTACCCAGGACTATCTCTCGGCCAAGTATCCGGCTTTGCTGACTGATGACGACTATTATATAGCGGCGCATCTCTGCCCGGAGCCTTCGTTTGTCGAGGCTGTGTCCGAGCTTGAGCGCGGCGTGGCGCTTGCCGACGAGGCTGGCAACCTTCTGGCCTGGCATGGCTCTCCCGATAGGGTGGAGACTTACGGCGGGGCTTTCCCGCTGCACTTTGCTACGGTGACAGACATTTTCATGAAGAACGGCCAGGCTATAGAGGCTGACTTCAGCGCGCTGACCACGGGGCGCGTCTCGTGTGAGCTTTCCGAGACCAACCGCGTCGTGGGCGATGTGTCGAGGGTCTTTGTAGAGGAGGGTGCGACAGTCGAGTGTGCCATTATCAACACCAAGGGCGGGCCTGTCTATATAGGCCGCGATGCCGAGGTGATGGAGGGTGCCTGTCTGCGCGGCCCGATAGCCATGTGTGAACATTCGGTGGTCAACATGGGCGGCAAGATCTATGGCGCCACTACGCTCGGGCCTTACTGCAAGGTGGGCGGCGAGCTCAACAATGTGGTGATGACGGGCTATTCCAACAAGGCTCATGACGGATTTCTCGGCAATGCGGTGGTCGGCGAGTGGTGCAACCTCGGCGCGGGGTGTACGGCTTCCAATCTCATGAACACGTATGGCCCCGTGCGTGTGTGGAGCTATGCGACGCAGTCGTTCACGCGCACGTCGCTGCAGTTCTGCGGTCTCATCATGGGCGACCATTCGAAGGCGGGCATCAACACGATGTTCAACACCGCAACAGTCGTCGGTGTCGGCGTCAACTTCTATGGCTCGGGCTTCCCGCGGACGTTCATACCCTCGTTCATGCAGGGCACGACGGCCGGGATGGAGGCTGTGGCCATGAACCGTTTCTTCGACACTGCCGAGCGCATGATGGCCCGGCGCCACGTCCCTCTGACCGAGGAGGACAAGGCGATACTCACGCACATAAGAACGATAGACAATTGAGAATGTGGGGGTCGGCCGCTTCCGGCATTCGATCCCCAACACCAGACCATAACTTAAAAATCCCAGCCTATGCCCAACGTATCCGAACGCGGCACACTGATGCCTGCCTCTCCTATCCGCCGTCTTGCCCCTCTGGCCATGGAGGCCAGGGACCGCGGCATCAAGGTCTACACGCTGAACATCGGACAGCCGGACCTGCCCACGCCCGACGAGGGGCTCGAGGCGCTCAGAAACATAGACCGCAAGGTGCTCGAGTACAGCCCCTCGGACGGCCTGCTCTCGCTGAGGTTGAAACTCAGGGAGTATTATCACCGCTTCAACATCGATGTCGACGTCGACGACATCATCGTCACCGCCGGCGGCTCTGAGGCTGTGCTCTTCGCTTTCCTTGCCTGTCTCGACCCAGGAGACGAGATTATCGTGCCCGAGCCTGCCTATGCCAACTATATGGCGTTTGCCATCTCGGCCGGGGCCAGGATAGTCACCGTGCCCTCGACTATCGAAGACGGCTTCTCGCTGCCTCCGGTGGAGAAGTTCGAGGAGCTGATCACTCCGCGCACCAAGGGCATCCTGATATGCAACCCCAACAATCCCACGGGCTATCTCTATACGATGAAGGAGATGCTCCAGATACGCGACCTGGTCTTGAAGCATGACCTCTTCCTGTTCTCGGACGAGGTCTACCGCGAGTTCTGCTATACGGGCGCTCCCTATATCTCGGCTTTCCATCTGCCGGGCGTCGAGGAGCAGGTGGTACTCATTGACTCCGTGTCCAAGCGCTACAACGAGTGCGGCATCCGCATCGGCGCGCTCATCACCAAGCATCCCGAGCTCAAGAAGAACATCATGAAGTTCTGCCAGGCGCGCCTGTCGCCGCCTCTGCTGGGCCAGATTGTTGCCGAGGCCTCTATAGACGCCTCGCGCGAGTATATGCTCGAGACCTACAACGAGTATGTCGAGCGCCGCAAGTTTCTCATAGACCAGCTCAACAAGATACCCGGGTGCTACACGCCTATCCCGATGGGCGCCTTCTACACTGTGGTGAGGCTGCCGGTCGACGATGCCGACCGTTTCTGCGAGTGGTGTCTTAGAGACTTCGACCTCAACGGCGAGACCATCTTCATGGCGCCTGCCTCGGGCTTCTACACCACTCCCGGCATGGGCCGCGACGAGGTGAGAATGGCCTACGTCCTGCGCAAGGAGGAGCTGGCCAAGGCGATGCGCGTCCTCGACGCGGCCCTCAAGGCCTATCCCGGGCGCACCATCTGACACCGTCCCCGACCATACAGCTGTCCGGGGCCCCTGCGGGGGTCCCGGATTTGCTTTTTTGGCGTGGATTCACTATCTTTGTAGGTCGAAATCAAATCTCCCCACACATCTATCCCAGCCTATGACCTCAGACAACGAACCCAAGCCCGAAGATATACTGATGCCCGACGCCGCCCCCGTGGCTGTGGCGGAGGATGAGCCCGTCTATGACGAGGAGTCTATCACGACCCTCGACTGGAAGGAGCATATCCGCCGCCGTCCCGGTATGTATATCGGCAATGTGGACGACGGCTCTAAGTTTGACGACGGCATCTATGTCCTCATCAAGGAGGTGATGGACAATGCCGTCGACGAGTATGTCATGGGCCACGGCAAGGAGGTGAGGATAGAGGCCGGGGAGAAGATCGTGGAGATACGCGACTATGGCCGCGGCATCCCTCTCGGCAAGCTGGTGGACGCGTCGTCGCGCATGAACACCGGCGGCAAGTATGACTCTAAGGCTTTCAAGAAGTCGGTGGGCCTCAACGGCGTGGGCATCAAGGCTGTCAACGCCCTCTCGACGCGGTTCTATATCCGCTCTGTGCGCGACGGCCAGGCCAAGAGTGTCCTCTACAGCCGAGGCGAGGTGGTGGAGGAGAGCCCCGTGGAGCCGACCTCAGACCCGGACGGCACGCAGGTGAGCTTCACCCCGGACGACACCATCTTCAAGGGGTATGCTTTCCGGACCGAGTTTATCATCCCGATGGTCAAGAACTACACCTACCTCAACACGGGTCTGGCCATCTGGCTCAACGGCAAGCGCTATGTCTCGCGCGGGGGCCTCAAGGACCTTCTGGCCGACAACATGACCGCCGATCCGCTCTACCAGCCCATCCATCTGACCGGGACAGACATCGAGGTGGCCATCACCCATGCCAACCAGAGGGGCGAGGAGTATTACTCTTTTGTCAACGGGGCCAACACCATCCACGGCGGCACCCATCTGGCGGCCTTCAAGGAGGCTGTCAGCCGCACGATAAAGGAGTATTTCAAGCGCGACTTCGAATATTCAGACATCCGCGGGGGCATGATAGCGGCGCTCTCCATCAAGGTGGAAGAGCCTGTCTTCGACTCGCAGACCAAGACCAAGCTGACCAGCCGCGACATGGGGCCCGAGGGTCCGACGGTGGCCAAGTTTGTGGGCGACTTCATAAAGACCGAGCTCGACAACTACCTGCACCGCAACACCGATGTGGCCGACGTGATACTCAAGAAGGCCATGGCCAACGAGCGAGACCGCAAGGCTATGGCGGGGGTGACAAAGATTGCCCGCGAGAAGGCCAAGAAGGTGAATCTCCACAACAAGAAACTGCTTGACTGCCGCATACATCTCAACGACCCCAAGGGGGACGAGGAGCTGAAGCGCGCGTCGTCGATATTCATCACCGAGGGCGACTCGGCCGCCGGCTCCATCACCAAGATACGCGACGTGGCCACCCAGGCCGTGTTCTCGCTCCGAGGCAAGCCCAAGAACTCGTATGGCGTCCCCGCAAAGATTCTGTACGAGAACGATGAGTTCAACCTGCTCCAGGCCGCGCTCAACATCGAGGAGGGCATAGACGGGCTGAGGTACAACAACGTCATCATCGCCACCGATGCCGACGTCGACGGGATGCACATACGCCTGCTGCTGCTTACGTTCTTCCTCCAGTTCTTCCCCGAGATGGTCAAGCGCGGGCATCTCTACGTGCTGCAGACCCCGCTCTTCCGTGTCCGCAACGCCAAGACCTCCAAGCGCGGAGGGCGGCGCAAGGGCGATGTGCAGGAAGAGACATACTATTGCTATACAGACGAGGAGCGCGTCAGCGCTATCGAGCGCCTCGGGGCCAACGCCGAGATAACGCGGTTCAAGGGTCTCGGCGAGATTTCGCCCGAGGAGTTCCGCGGGTTCATAGGCCCAGAGATGAGGGTAGACCGCGTCCGTCTCCGCAAGGAGGATGTCGTGGACGAGCTGCTCGAGTTCTATATGGGCAAGAACACCATGGAGCGCCAGAACTTCATCATCGACAATCTCGTGGTGGAGGACGATACCCACCTCGACGACGATGCCTCGTCCGGCTCCGAGACCCTTTGACGCCAAAATGCAGAAATGACCTCCAATCCTGACAGAACCATACTCTTCGCAGGGTCGTTCGACCCCTTCACGCGCGGCCATCAGTCGCTGGTCGAGAGAGCGCTTCCTCTTTGCGACCGCCTCATAATCGCCGTCGGCCACCATCCGTCCAAGGCCGGGAGCTCGGAGGTCTCCGAGCGCGTGGCCGCCATAGCCGGGCTCTATGCCTGTGAGCCTCGGGTCGAGGCGGTGTCCTACTCGGGCCTCACCGTCGACGCCTGCCGCCAGTACGGCGCGAGGTGGATGCTAAGGGGGGTCCGCTCTGTGGCCGACTTTGAGTATGAGCGCAATCTCGCTGACATCAACCGCGCCATATCCGGCATCGAAACTCTGATACTGTTTTCTCTCCCCGAGCTCGCCGCCATCTCGTCGTCGGCCGTGCGCGAGCTCCGTTCCTATGGCCGCGACGTATCTCAATTTCTCCCCGACAGATGAAAAAACTGCTCTGTGCCATCCTCGCCTCGGGCGTGGTGGCGCTCTCGGCCTCGCTGAATGCCCAGAAGAAAATCACACTCGACCCGGCGCGCAAGGTGGCGCTCGCCGAACAGATTATCTCAAACTTCTATGTAGACCCCATAGACACCGCCCGAGTGGTGGAGGAGGCCATCAAGGCAATGCTCAAGACGCTCGACCCCCACTCGCTGTACAGCAACGCCGAGGAGACCCGCGAGCTCAACGAGCCTCTCGAGGGAAACTTCTCGGGCATCGGCATCCGTTTCCAGATGATGCAGGACACCGTATATGTGGTAGAGGCCATCGGCGGCGGCCCCTCCGAGCAGGTGGGCATCCATCCCGGCGACCGTATCCTCTCGTGCAACGACACGGTGATGGCCGGCGTCAAGCTCAGGAATCCTGATATCCTCCGCCTGCTGCGCGGGCCCAAGGGCACGGTGGCCAACCTCAAGGTGGTGCGCCGCGGCGTGGGACGTCCCCTCGAGTTCCGCGTGGTGCGCGACGACATACCTATATATTCCGTCGACGCCTCTTATATGGTCAGCGACTCCGTGGGCTTCATATCCATAGCCCGCTTCGGCGAGACCACGGCCCGCGAGCTGCGCGAGGCCATGGCCAGGCTGAGAGGGGAGGGGATGCGCCACCTGGTGCTCGACCTCTCGGACAACGGCGGCGGATACCTGCGCTCGGCAACCGACATCGCCTCGATGTTCCTGCGCAAGGGCGACCTCGTGGTCTATACCGAGTCGCCTAAGGGCGGACGCAGCCAGTATGTGGCCGAGGAGGACGGCGAGTTTCTCGACGGGCGCCTGGTGGTCATCGTCAACCGCAACTCGGCCTCGGCAAGCGAAATCCTCGCCGGAGCGGTCCAGGACAACGACCGCGGCGTCATCGTCGGCGTGCGTTCGTTCGGCAAGGGACTTGTCCAGCGGCCATTCCCGTTTCCCGACGGCTCGATGATACGCCTCACTGTCTCGCGCTATTACACTCCCTCTGGGCGGTGTATCCAGCGCCCCTATACAGACGGAGACGACCCTGACTACCGCAACGACATACTCAAGCGCCTCGAGAGCGGCGAGCTGACATCGGCAGACTCGGTCCACTTTCCCGACTCGCTCAAGCGCCAGACAGTCCATCTCGGGCGCACCGTATATGGCGGGGGCGGCATAATGCCAGACCGCTTTGTGCCTGTCGACACCACATATTACAGCGAATATCTACGCGACCTCATAGCGCGCGGCACCCTTAGCGGATACTGCGTGGAATATGTGGACGACAACAGAGACAGCCTCCTTGCCCGCTATCCCGCCGAGGCTGACTTTCTCGGTGGCTTCGATGTTGCAGAACCGCTCCTTGAAGGTCTCAGGCTCCGGGCCGACCGCGACAGCATCACGCGCAACGCGGAGCAGTTCGAACGCTCGCTCCCCGTCATCAAGGGCAACCTCAAAGGTCTCATTGGCCGCGACCTCTACGACCAGTCTACCTATTATAAGGTGATGAACCTCCTGAAGCCTCCGTTCGTGACGGCCGTCTCTCTCGCATCAGACCCCGCGCTATACCGCGAATACCTGCCCGAAGAGAGATGACATTCGCCATAAACCAACCTGCCCCCGCCTATACCGACGGGGGCAGGTTGGTTTTTTGCGGAGGAGGGTAGGGGGGGAGATTTCTTTAGTGGCAGTGCGGTGATGTTCTTTTTATGATGGAGGCAGAGTTTTTTTAGAGTGCCGGGTGGGGTTGGCTGGTATTTTTTCTTTCAGGTTTCTGGCTTGGGGCGGGATGAGGCTTGGG
>JAIDJD010000167.1 GCA_029052375.1 Duncaniella sp.
CCTTTTTTTTTTAATGCACCGGCGCCCACCGAGATCTACACGCGTAAGATCGTCGGCAGCGTCAGATGGGTATAATAGACAGCCCTTATATATAACTAATGTGCGGCAGTGCGGTCTAAGCCGGGCGGCGGGGGAGGGGAGAGGCTTGGCCGGAGCCTGCGGCGGTCACGGAAGCACCTGCTCCGAGGGGGTGCCTGTCGAGGGGTCTGTGAGCGGAGCCTCCTTGGGAGCGGGGGTCTCGCGCGGTCTCACATCGCCGAGCAGAAGGTCGTCGAACGACGCTTCGAGCCCGGCAAGGACCCGGTCTATGCTCTGCGACGCGTCGAGAAGGCCGAAGTAGAGGCGGGCAAACCTGAATGTCACCATGCCGAGGACCTCGGTGGGAGACTTGTCGCTGAATTCTTCCATCGCAGACCATTGTTTCCAGAGCTCGTTGATGCTTGATTCGGCTCTTCGGACCAGCTCCTCCTGCGAGCGCGGGATGCGCATCGGTATGCGGGGCAGGTTGGCTATGCGGATGGATATGTTGAGATACTTGTCGGTGGATGTCATCAAATGCTTAGACGTGCGATACACTTGTCGATTTCGCGCACCAAATCTGCAATAAAAGCCCGGGTCTCCTCGACGTCGCGATGGTCCGGAACAAGCACCGACGACACGCGCAGACGTTCTATCTCGCGGTCTCGGTCCGCTACCTGGCGGCGCAGACTCTCTATGGTGGCTGTGAGCTCCAGGATTTCGTTGTCGGCCTGCCGCTTGCTCGCTTCGAGGGCGCGATAGCGCTCTGTGATGAGGGCGGCCTTGGCCCTGACAGCGTCGATACGCTGTTGGAGATTGTCGGCCATTCTATTCCAAATTTTTACAAAATTACGAATTTTGTCCGACATAAGGGGGGCGGGACATAGGAAAAATGAGGGCCGCTTTTGTGTTTAACGTATTTTAAGTTATCGGAGCGCTGTATGAGGTGCGTAATATAATCTATATGTAAAGTCCGTTTTTGCGCCGGGCCTTTCCGGCGGGGTGGGGAGCCGGCCCGTCCGGAAAGACCTGTCCGGCGGGGTAGGCAAGCCGTAGAGGCATGACATTTTGTGAGGGCGGGTCGAGCGTGGCGCGTCAGGCTTGCAGGCCCTGCCGGGCGCGGCTGTCAGGAGTAGTTTCCCGGCGGTGAAAAAAGTGATTTTTGCAATAGGTTGATAATCAGGTGTAATGTAATTTTGTGTAAAAATTTTTTGAAAAAAGTTGCCGAAAAATTTGGAGGGTTCGAAAAAAGTGCCTAACTTTGCAACGCTTTAAGCAAGAAGGGCGCTTAGCTCAGCTGGTTCAGAGCGTCTGCCTTACAAGCAGAGGGTCGGGGGTTCGAATCCCTCAGCGCCCACAAACGATAGCCGATTCCTCATCAACTACAGGATTCGGCTATTTCTATAACCGAAAATCTCTCAATCTCTATCCCAATCCGTTATGATTACCCAGGAACAGCTCAAGGAGACCATCGAGCGCAAGGATGCTCTGAAGAAATATCTCGACGTGGACAACAAGAAAATCCAGGTAGAGGAGGAGGAGCTCCGCACCCATGTCCCTGACTTCTGGGAACACCCCGTGGAGGCCCGTGCCCAGATGAAGAAAATCAAGGACATACAGGCCTGGATAGACGGATATGAAGAGGTGGAGAAGGCCGTAGGCGAGCTCGAGCTTGCCTGGGACTTCATCAAGGAAGGTCTTGTGGAGGAGGCCGAGCTCGACCAGCTCTATGCCTCGGCCCAGAGCCTCATCGAGAACCTCGAGCTCAAGAATATGCTGAGGCGCGAGGAGGACAAGCTCGGCGTGGTCCTCAAGATCAACTCCGGAGCCGGCGGCACCGAGAGCCAGGACTGGGCGCAGATGCTCATGCGTATGTATCTGCGCTGGTGCGAGAGCCACGGCTACAAGACCTCTATCGCCAACCTGCTCGAAGGCGACGAGGCCGGCATAAAGTCCTGTACCATAAATGTCGAGGGCGACTTTGCATACGGATATCTCAAGAGCGAGAACGGCGTCCACCGCCTGGTGCGCGTCTCGCCCTACAATGCCCAGGGCAAGCGCATGACCTCGTTTGCCTCCGTCTTTGTCACCCCGCTCGTCGACGACACCATCGAGGTCAAGGTAGACCCCGCGCTTCTCTCCTGGGACACGTTCCGCTCGGGAGGCGCCGGAGGCCAGAACGTCAACAAGGTCGAGTCTGGCGTACGCCTGCGCTATCAGTTCACCGACCCCTATACCGGCGAGCACGAGGAGATTCTCATCGAGAACACCGAGACCCGAGACCAGCCCAAGAACAAGGAGAACGCCATGCGACAGCTGCGCTCCATCCTCTACGACAAGGAGCTGCAGCACCGCCTTCAGGAGCAGGCCAAGATAGAGGCCGGCAAGATGAAGATAGAGTGGGGCTCTCAGATACGCAGCTACGTCTTTGACGACCGCCGTGTCAAGGACCACCGCACAGGCCACCAGACCGCCGACGTAGGAGGTGTGATGGACGGCGACCTCGACCCCTTCATCAAGGCATACCTCATGGAATTTGCAGGCACAGACGAGGAGAAGTAAGTCTCCGCCGCCGGCCTGTCTCCGGACCATACGCCGCGCCCGCGCTCGCAGAGCCGCAGGGCGCGGCGATTTTTTTGTGCTGCGCCGCCTGCGGAGCGCCGCCGTGAGGGTCTGCGAGGCGTGGCGCGGCTCCCGGATCGGCGGCCGTCCGGCGGCCGGATTGCCCCGCTCCGGGTGTTAATAACTTTTATTTCAAACTATTTGGTAGTTAGCGAAATAATTTGTAATTTTGCAACGCTTTAAAGGAAGTTTTCGTCACGGCTACGCTAACAATCTGATTGTCAGCAGAGTCGGGGCGATGAATGTGTGTCGGCGACACCATTTCCCGAAGCACATGAAAACATAGAACAACAGTATATTCACTATAAAGTCAAACAAAAGAAACTAAGATGCCTACTATTCAGCAATTAGTAAGAAAAGGACGTGTGGCTCTCGAAGACAAGAGCAAGTCACCCGCGCTTGATTCATGCCCCCAGCGTCGTGGCGTGTGCGTGCGTGTCTACACCACCACCCCCAAGAAGCCTAACTCGGCTATGCGTAAGGTGGCCCGTGTACGCCTCACCAACGGCAAGGAAGTCAACAGCTACATCCCCGGCGAAGGCCACAACCTCCAGGAGCACTCGATCGTCCTCGTTCGCGGCGGCCGTGTGAAAGACCTCCCCGGTGTCCGCTACCACATCGTCCGCGGCACACTCGATACCTCCGGTGTCAAGGACCGCACCCAGCGCCGCTCCAAGTACGGAGCCAAGCGCCCCAAGGCAGCCAAGAAGTAATAGGCCGCCGACCAAGCCAAACAAAACGACGCTCCTTTTCTGAATACACAAGAAGCAATCAACTGCATTAAACAGAGAGTCGTAAGAAATCAAAAAAAACAACAACCCTCGTTTTCTGGATTTGATTGGAAGGCTAAGTCCCAGGTTGAGTAAACGGCCTATCCCTTTGGGCTGACCGTTGAAGATGAAAGATGCAGCAACCAAGCAACCAAAAACAAAACCCTAAACAAAAATGCGTAAAGCTAAGCCCAAAAAGCGGGTCGTTCTGCCCGACCCCGTCTTCCATGACGTGAAGGTATCCAAGTTCGTCAACCACCTCATGTACGACGGCAAGAAGAACACCTCATACACCATCTTCTACAGCGCTCTCGAGCTCGTAGGCAACAAGCTCCCCAACGAGGAGGCCGCTCCCCTCGAGATCTGGAAGAAGGCCCTCGAGAACGTGACACCTCAGGTAGAGGTTAAGAGCCGCCGTGTCGGCGGCGCCACCTTCCAGGTGCCCACCGAGATCCGCCCCGACCGCAAGGAGTCAATCTCGATGAAAAACCTCATCCTCTATGCCCGCAAGCGCGGCGGCAAGACCATGGCCGAGAAGCTCGCCGCAGAGATCGTCGACGCATTCAACGAGCAGGGCGGCGCATACAAGCGCAAGGAGGATATGCACAAGATGGCCGAGGCCAACCGCGCCTTCGCTCACTTCCGTTTCTGATTCCCCCCGCATTATATATAATGTCTCTCCTCCCGGAACGGAGGGCCGCCGCATGAGCGGCAGGACATCTTATCCGAAATTTTTCACCGAAAACACTTGATTGGCTCATAACAATGGCAAAATCAGACGAAACACTCAAATATACGCGCAATATCGGCATCATGGCCCACATCGATGCCGGCAAGACCACTACCTCCGAGCGTATCCTCTTCTATACCGGTCTGACACACAAGATCGGCGAGGTGCATGACGGCGCCGCCACCATGGACTGGATGGAGCAGGAGCAGGAGCGTGGCATCACCATCACTTCCGCCGCCACCACTACCTTCTGGAAGTATGACAACGAGAAGTACAAGATCAACCTGATCGACACCCCGGGACACGTCGATTTCACAGTCGAGGTAGAGCGCTCGCTCCGCGTCCTCGACGGCGCCGTGGCCGCATTCTGCGCCGTCGGCGGCGTAGAGCCCCAGTCCGAGACTGTGTGGCGCCAGGCCGACAAATACAACGTGCCCCGCATCGGCTACGTCAACAAGATGGACCGCTCCGGCGCCAACTTCTTCGAGGTAGTGCGCCAGCTCAAGGATGTCCTCGGCGCAAATCCCTGCCCCATCGAGATACCTATCGGCGCCGAAGAGACCTTCAAGGGCGTAGTAGACCTCATCACCATGAAGGCCATCCTCTGGCACGACGAGACCATGGGCGCCGACTACTCCATAGAGGAGATTCCCGCCGGCCTCCAGGCCGAGGCAGAGGAGTGGCGCGACAAGATGCTCGAGAAGGTAGCCGAGTTTGACGACGTCCTCATGGAGAAGTATTTCGACGACCCCTCCACCATCACCGAAGAGGAGATCCGCCGCGCTCTGCGCAAGGCTACCCTCAAGATGGAGCTCGTCCCCATGATCTGCGGTTCCTCGTTCAAGAACAAGGGCGTGCAGTATCTCCTCGACGCTGTCTGCGCATACCTCCCCAGCCCCCTCGACTCGGGCGCCGTAGAAGGCACCAACCCCGAGGATCCCGAGCAGACCGAGGTGCGCGAGCCCTCTTCCGAGGCTCCCATGTGCGCCCTCGCGTTCAAGATTGCCACCGACCCCTATGTAGGCCGTCTGACATTCTTCCGCGTCTACTCAGGCGACGTCGTTGCCGGCACCTATGTGCTCAACAGCCGCTCCGGCAAGAAGGAGCGCGTGTCGCGCCTCTTCCAGATGCACTCCAACAAGCAGAACGCCAAGGAGCTCATCGGCTGCGGCGATATCGGCGCAGGCGTAGGCTTCAAGGATATCCGCACAGGCGACACTCTCTGTGACGAGAACCATCCCATCGTGCTCGAGGCCATGGAGTTCCCCGAGCCCGTTATCGGCATCGCCGTAGAGCCCAAGACCCAGAAAGACCTCGACAAGCTCGGCGTAGGCCTCCAGAAGCTCGCCGAGGAGGACCCCACCTTCCGCGTAGAGACCAACGAGGAGACCGGCC
>JAIDJD010000168.1 GCA_029052375.1 Duncaniella sp.
GTCATGCGCGACGTGGTGCTCGGATTCGACTCGGTGGCAGACTACTTCCCGGAGAACCATCAGACCGACTTCGGCGCGGCCATCGGACGCTATGCCAACCGCATCGGCCAGGGCCGCATGACCATCGACGGGACCGAGTATCAGTTGCCGCAGAACAACTTCGGCCACTGCCTGCACGGCGGTCCCTCAGGATGGCAATATCAGGTCTATGACGTCAAGGAGGCCAACGATTCGTTGCTGACCCTCGCCATCCTCTCGCCCGACGGCGACAACGGATTTCCCGGCAATGTCAATGCCGAGGTGACCTACACCCTCACCGGCGACAATGCCCTGGCCATTGCCTACAAGGCCACGACAGAAGCCCACCGTGGTCAACATGACCAACCACAGCTACTTCAACCTCAACGGCGACCCCGCGGTGCCTGTCACCAACTGTCTGCTCCGCATCAATGCCGCCGAGTTCACGCCCGTCGACTCCACCTATATGACCACCGGCGAGATACTCCCGGTCAAGGACACCCCCATGGACTTCACCGAGGCCCGCGTGATAGAGACTACGGTCAACGAGGTCTCCTACGAGCAGATTAAGAACGGCAACGGCTATGACCACAACTGGGTACTCTCCACCGCCCGAGACATCTCTGTCCCTGCCGCCGTCCTCACCTCGCCCCTCACCGGCATCAGGCTGACCGTCTACACCGACGAGCCCGGCATACAGGTCTATACAGGCAACTTCCTCGACGGGACCATCACCGGCAAGGGCGGCAAGGTCTACGCACAGCGTTCGGGCATCTGTCTCGAGACACAGCACTATCCCGACAGCCCCAACAAGCCCGAGTGGCCCTCGGTCCTCCTCAGCCCCGGCGAGACATACACCAGCAACTGCATATTCAAGTTTGACGTAGAGTAAGTTTGAAGTTGAAAGTTGAAAGTCAGCTTAATTCTCCATTCTCCATTCCCAATTATCAATTATCAATTCCCCATTATCAATTATAATAACCTAATACCAATATGGCTTTATTAGACTGGATTGTCATAGCAATCTTCTTCATGGCTCTGATAGGCATCATTCTCTGGGTGATGCGTCAGAAGCAGAACAACGCCGAAGACTACTTCCTCGGCGGCAAGGACGCCACATGGATAGCCATCGGCGCCTCGATCTTTGCATCCAACATCGGTTCGGAACACCTCATAGGCCTTGCAGGCTCAGGCGCCGCCAGCGGCATGGCCATGGCCCACTGGGAGATACAGGGCTGGATGATACTCCTTCTCGGCTGGGTCTTCGTGCCCTTCTACACCCGCTCGATGGTCATCACCATGCCTGAGTTTCTCGAGCGCCGCTACAACCCCGCCTCACGCACCATCCTCTCTGTAATCTCGCTCATCAGCTATGTGCTCACCAAGGTAGCCGTCACCGTATATGCCGGCGGCCTCGTGTTCCAGCAGGTGTTCGGCATCGAGACCCTCTGGGGCATAGACTTCTTCTGGATAGCCGCCATAGGCCTCGTGCTCCTCACCGCCGTCTACACCATCTTTGGCGGCATGAAGTCCGTGCTCTACACCTCCGTTCTCCAGACCCCCATACTCCTGCTCGGCTCGCTCATCATCCTCGTGCTCGGCCTCAGGGAGCTCGGCGGATGGGACGAGATGATTAGGATATGCTCGGCCGTCGAGGTCAACCAGTACGGCGACAGCATGACCAACCTCATACGCAGCAACAACGACCCCCAGTATCCCTGGCTCGGCGCCCTGATAGGCTCGGCCGTCATCGGCTTCTGGTACTGGTGTACAGACCAGTTCATCGTCCAGCGCGTCCTCTCTGGCAAGGATGAGCGCGAGGCCCGCCGCGGCACCATCTTCGGCGCTTATCTCAAGCTCCTCCCCGTCTTCCTCTTCCTCATCCCCGGCATGATAGCCTTTGCCCTCCATCAGAAGACAGGCTCGTTCCTGCCGATGCTCGCCTCCGGCAACCTCAATACGGACGCCGCATTTCCCACCCTCGTGGCCAAGCTCCTCCCCGCCGGCGTCAAGGGCCTCATCGTGTGCGGTATCCTCGCCGCTCTCATGTCCTCGCTGGCCTCGCTCTTCAACTCCTCGGCCGCCCTCTTCACCATCGACTTCTACAAGCGTTTCGCACCCCAGACACCTCCCGCCAAGCTGGTCCGCATCGGCCAGATGGCCACTGTGGTCATCGTCATCCTCGGCATCCTCTGGATACCCGTGATGCGTCTTGTGGGCGATGTCCTCTACCTCTACCTCCAGGATGTCCAGTCTGTGCTCGCTCCTGGCATCGCGGCCGCCTTCCTCATGGGTGTGTGCTGGAAGAAGGCCACTCCCAAGGGCGGTATGTGGGGTCTCATTGCCGGCCTTGCCATCGGCCTCACCCGTCTGAGCGCCAAGATATGGTATACCACAATGCCCGCCGACCAGATAGACCACAACATCTTCTGCTACCTGTTCTATGACATGAACTGGCTCTTCTTCTGCGGATGGATGCTTGTCTTCTGCCTGCTTGTGGTGTGGGTTGTCAGCCTCTTCACTCCGCAGGCCGACCCCGAGCGCATACAGGGTCTCGTATTCGGCACCTCCACTCCCGAACAGCGCGCCGCTACTCGCGCCAGCTGGAACGGCTGGGATATATTCCACTCCGCCGTGATCCTCGGCATCACAGCCGCTTTCTACTGGTATTTCTGGTAATCAGCGCGCATGAGCGATTTCTATAAAGGATACGGACAGTTCTACGTCAGCGTCGACTGTGTCGTGTTCGGAATCAACGAAGGCCGGCTGAGTGTACTGCTCACTCGCCGTGCCTTTGCTCCCGAGCTCGGCAAGTGGTCGCTGATAGGCGGCTTTGTCAAGCCGACAGAGAGTCTCGACGAGGCCGCAAGGCGGATACTCCACGAGCTCACGGGCCTTGACAACGTATATATGCAGCAGGTCGGGGCCTTCGGCGAGATAGAGCGCGACCCCGGAGCACGAGTGATAGGCGTGGCCTACTATGCACTGATCAACTTCGATTCCTGCGACCGCCGCAGGGTGGAGGAGTACAACGGCGCCTGGGTAGACCTCTCGGAGCTCCCCGAGCTCGGTTTCGACCATCCGCTGATGATGGAGAAGGCCATGGAGCGCCTGCGCGCCAGATTTGTCTCCGAGCCCGTCGGTCTTACTCTCCTGCCAGAATCGTTCACACTCTCCCAGCTCCAGGCCCTCTTCGAGACAGTGCTCGGCAAGCCTATGGACAAGCGCAACTTCCGCAAGCGCGTCACGGAGGCTCCCTGCATCGAGCCTACCGGCGAGAAAGACCGCGTATCCTCGAAGCGCGGTGCCGCCCTCTACCGGTTCAATCCGGAGACCTACGCCCGCGACCATAAATTCAAATTCTGACCAAATCTCATCCCCCCCTCAATACACAATGTTAGAACAACTCAAAGAGACAGTCTTCAAGGCCAACCTCGACCTGGTAAAGCATGGCCTTGTCATATTCACCTGGGGCAACGTCTCCGGCATCGACCGCGAGAAAGGCCTCATGGTCATCAAGCCCTCGGGCGTCAGCTATGACGAGATGCGCGCCGAGGATATGGTAGTGGTGGACGTGGCCACCGGCAAGGTGGTGGAGGGCGCCCTCCGACCCTCGTCCGACACTCCCACCCACCTTGCCGTCTACCGCGCCTTCCCCGAGGTGGGCGGAGTGGTGCATACCCACTCCACATACGCCACAGCCTGGGCCCAGGCAGGCAAGGACCTCCCCAACATCGGCACCACCCACGCCGACTACTTCCACGACGCCATCCCCTGCACCCCTGACATGACCGCCCCCGAGGTCGAGGGCGACTACGAGCTCGAGACCGGCAACGTGATAGTGCGCCGTTTCGTGGAGGCCGGCCTCAACCCCGTCCACACCCCCGGTGTGCTGGTCAAGAACCACGGACCCTTCGCATGGGGCAAAGACCCCATGGACGCCGTCCACAACGCCGTGGTGATGGAACAGGTGGCCAAGATGGCTTTCGTGGCCTTCACGGTCAATCCTGCCCTCACCATGAACCCCCTGCTCGTAGAGAAACACTTCTCGCGCAAGCACGGCCCCAACGCATACTACGGCCAGAAGAAGGCCTGACACAACATCTCTCCAAAACTATATACAAACAAAACTGAAAAATAAAGACATAATCATGGAAAAAGCATTTGAGAATCTCGAGATATGGTGGATCACCGGCGCACAGCTCCTCTACGGAGGCGACGCTGTGGTCAAGGTAGACGCACACTCCAAAGAGATGGTCGACGGCCTCAACAACTCGGGGCGCCTCCCCATCAAGGTGGTCTACAAGGGCACGGCCAACTCCTCGCGCGAGGTGGCAGACATCATGAGCGCCGCCTCTGACTCCAAGGCCTGCGTGGGCGTCATCACCTGGATGCACACCTTCTCGCCCGCCAAGATGTGGATACACGGCCTGCAGATGCTCCGCAAGCCCCTGCTCCACCTCCACACACAGTACAACGCCGAGATACCCTGGGAGACCATGGACATGGACTTCATGAATCTCAACCAGAGCGCCCACGGCGACCGCGAGTTCGGCCATATCTGTGCCCGTCTCCGCTGTCCCCGCAAGGTGGTGGTAGGCTACTGGCAGGACGCCAAGACCCAGGACAGGATAGCTGTCTGGAGCCGCGTCTGCGCCGGATGGGCCGACGCCCAGGAGATGCGCGTCGTGCGCTTCGGCGACCAGATGAACAACGTGGCCGTGACCGACGGCGACAAGGTCGAGGCCGAGATGCGCCTCGGATACCACGTGGACTACTGCCCCGTCAGCACCCTCATGGAGTATGCCAAGGGCGTGACAGACGCCGACGTGGACGCTCTCGTGGACGAGTATCACCGCCTCTACGACGTGGCCGACGACTGCAAGACCCCCGGCACCGAGGGCTACAAGTCTGTATGGAACGCCGCCAAGGCCGAGCTCACCCTCCGCGCCTGCCTCAAGGACATGAACGCCACGGCCTTCACCACCAACTTTGACGACCTCGGCTCGGCCGACGTCAACGACCCCCTCTTCGTAGGCTTCGACCAGATTCCCGGCCTCGCATCCCAGCGCCTCATGGCCGAGGGCATAGGCTTCGGCGCCGAGGGCGACTGGAAGTCGGCCGCGCTCTACCGCACTCTCTGGGTGATGACACAGGGGCTCCCCGGCGGATGCTCGTTCCTCGAAGACTATACACTCAACTTCGAACAGAACGGACGCAGCTCCATACTCCAGGCCCATATGCTCGAGGTCTGCCCCCTCATCGCCGCCTCCAGGCCCCGCCTCGAGGTGCACTTCCTCGGCATAGGCATACGCAAGGCCCAGACCGCCCGCCTCGTCTTCACCTCCAAGCCCGGCATGGGCGTGACGGCCACCGTGGTGGATATGGGCAACCGCTTCCGCCTCATCGTCAACGACGTCGAGTGCATCGCGCCCAAGCCCCTGCCCCAGCTCCCCGTGGCCTCGGC
>JAIDJD010000169.1 GCA_029052375.1 Duncaniella sp.
CCTCCCCCCGCTCGCCCGGGGTCGTGGGCTCGCCCCGGGGTAAACGGGGGCCGGGGCGGGGGTCTTCGAAGTCGCAGTTGGGCAGCTGGCGGGCAGGCTCCGTGCGGACTGTGACCTTGGGCGTCAGGGGGACGTCGAGGCCGTCGAAGAGTGTGGTCTCGAAGCTGTATTCGGTGTCGGGCTTGAGGCCGGTGACTGTCAGCAGTCCCTTGTCGGGCTGGCGTCCGAAGAGCGGGGTGGCCTGGCCGTTGAGACGCACTCTGAGCAGGCGTGTGACAGGCTCGGTGAGGGCCGGGTCTGCCGTCACTACCTTGAGCATGGCATAGCGCGCATAGGCGTCGGCCTTCACCTCGAACTCGGGCATCACGCGGTCTATGCTGACGCAGGCCCTCTCCTCCTCGCAATAGAAGACCCGGACATCCACGGGCTCTGTCCCCGCGGGCACGGAAAAGCTGACGTCATAGGCGCCGTCGCCGTGGCCGGTGACCTCGGCGGGCACGACCACAGGCTCGGAGCCCTCGGTGCTGACCCCGACAGAGAGGTTTGAGGCAAAGTTGGAGGCTCCGCAGATTATGTGGAGCCTGGCACGGTCCACGCATATCACCGTGGGCTCGGGCACCGTCACCTCAATATCGACGGGGCGTGTCAGTATGCGGGCCTCGGCTGGGGGAGACGAGACGCCGTCCTCGCCGACAGCCTCGAGCGAGAGGGTCGAGAGGGCCGAGCGCTCGTCGAGGTAGACAAGGTGGGAGATGAGTTCGGTGAGGTCGGCCGTGCCTCCCCCCTCGGGCGTGAGAGAGCAGGAGACGCCGAGCCTGTCGAGCATGGCTTTCTGCTCAGGGGTGGGGGAGAGGAGGTTGACCTCGGCGGGAAATCCAGATATGCCGGTGAGCGACGCCGAGCAGACCGAGAGATTGACGGCGCTCAGCCTGCACGAGCCGGGGGCCACGGTTGCTGTGAACTGTCCGTCGGGGTATTCTCCCTCCGATACGCTGTATGTCTCGGAGGTGTCCCATCCGGCCGAGACTGCGGGGGGGCGTCCCTCGAGCATGGCGCGGGTCAGCCTTGTGGTCTTGCTCTTGCCACCGGCCTCGACTGTGAGACGGCATCCGTCTCCGTCGGGCGTCAGCGACGCGCCGACGGTGTAGAGGGCTCCGGGGATGGTGGAGGGGAGCACGAGCCCCTCGACCCGCACAGCCGGGAGTCCTCCGCCGGGATAGACGCTGGCGACAATCGAGGTCTCTCCCGGCTTGAGGCAGAGATATCCGCCCTCGGGCTCACAGCCTTCAGGCGTCAGGGGGTGGAACACTCCGCCCGGAGTGTGGGCCTCGAGCATGGCGAGGCCCATCTGCGAGGCGTCTGCCTCAGGCTTGGATGTGGTGTTGAAGAAGGCATGGACGGCCGTCATGGATATGACGGCGTCTGTGCGCCTGTCCGGGAGTATGGCCGCCTCGGTCTCTCCGGCATAGGCGGGCGTGTCGTATCCCTCGGCGTCAGGGTTGCCCCATGTGGCCTTCAGCAGATAGGGCCCGGTGAGGTATACCTCGTCCTGAGGGAATGTGCTGAACGACTCCCACGTGTGTACGCCTCCGCCTCCGAGGTCCTGCATCGTGACGCTCACATCCTCGGCGGGAGGGTCGAGGGGTATGAGGATGCCGGTGGTGCTGCCGTCGGGGGCAAGCAGGCGCCGCTCCCAGTCGAGCGACACCGTGATGCGCCCCACCTCGCCGACAGGCGAGCTGTCATAGTCGTCGCAGGCGGCCAGGGCAGAGAGCAGTATGGCGGCCGGGAGGGCGGCCAGGGTGCGTAGCAGGGCTTTGGGTGTCATCTCTTGGCGGGGGCTTGTGTGGGGAGAAGGGGTGGAGGGATGGTTGATGTGTGCGGGTCTTGCGGCGCGGGATGTCAGGCCAGCTCTGTGCGGACGGCCTGTACGTCCTCGCCCATGAAGAGGCTGGCGAGCTCGGAGAATTTCGAGGGGTTCTCAGTGGTGAGATACCTCACCTCGCCTCCCTTGGAACATCTGCCGGCCATGTCGGCGTGGCGTTCGAGGTAGTCGCGGAGGCTCCGGGCCACCAGTGTGCCCTGTGTGACTATGCGGGCCCTTCCGGCCACCTCGGCCTCGATCTTGTCCAGGAGCAGGGGATAGTGGGTGCATCCGAGCACGATGGTGTCTATCTCGGGCTCCTCGTCAAAGAGAGCCTGGACGTACTTGTGTACGAAGTAGTCGGCTCCGGGCTGGTCATACTCTCTGTTCTCGACCAGAGGCACCCACATGGGACACGCCTCGGAGACGGTGCGGAACTTGGGGAAGAACTTGGCTATCTCGATGTCGTACGTGCCGGACGAGATGGTGCCGGGAGTGCCGAGGACGCCTATGTTGCCGGTCTCTGAGATTGAGCCGAGGCTCTCGACAGTGGGTATCACGACGCCGAGGACACGGCGCGTGGGGTCGAGCGCGGGCAGGTCTTTCTGCTGTATGGAGCGCAGGGCCTTGGCCGAGGCGGTGTTGCAGGCGAGTATCACGAGCTTGCATCCGGCCTCGAAGAGACGCTTGACGGCCTGGAGGGTGAACTCGTAGACGACGTCGAACGAGCGTGTGCCGTAGGGGGCGCGGGCGTTGTCGCCGAGATAGATATAGTCATACTGCGGGAGTTCCTTGCGGATCTCCTTGAGGATGGTGAGGCCTCCGTAGCCGGAGTCGAAGATGCCTATGGGAGATGTCGTCATGCTGATGGGATAGTTGTCTTTTATCTTGCAACACCATCTCCGGCTGGGAAGCTTTACGCCTTGCAACCGGAGATGGTGTCGGGGGTTATGGCTTGGCTCACAGTCCGGGAGCCCCTTGAGGGGTCAGACTATGGTGAGCAGGTAGTCGTAGAAATAGCTTGCGATGCCGAGGCCGATGATGCCGGCGACGCACACCCACATACCGGCGCGCTCAGAGAGGGCCGAGCGGAATGTAGCGATGGGCGAGTCGGAGGGATTGATGAACATGGCCTTGACCACCAGCAGGTAGTAGTAGAGCGAGATGATGGTGTTGATGAGGGCGATGAGCACCAGGACGTAGAGCGCCGCAGAGCCCGAGCCGCTCAGGGTGGAGGTGAACACGAAGAACTTGCTGAAGAATCCGGCGAAGGGAGGGATGCCGGCCAGCGAGAACATCGCGAGCATCATCGTGAAGGAGAGGCGGGGGTTGGTGGAGTAGAGGCCGTTGTAGTCTGTCATGTCCACCTTGCCTGTGGCGTTCTCGATGGCCCCGATGACGCCGAAGGCGGCGAGGTTGGAGAAGACGTAGACAAGGACGTAGAACATCAGCGCCGACACGCCCATGGCGGTGTTGCCCACGACGGCGAGCATGATGTAGCCGGCCTGGGAGATGGAGGAGAAGGCAAGGAAGCGCTTCATGTTGGTCTGGCGCATGGCGAAGAGGTTGCCCACGGTGATGGTGAGGATTATCAGCGCGTAGAGCATCCACTCCCAAGCCTGGGCATAGACGGCGCCGAAGGCCTGGGTGAGCACCACGAGGAAGGCAAACGCCGCCGAGCCCTTGGAGATGACAGAGAGATAGGAGGTCACCGGAGTGGGGGCACCCTGGTAGACGTCGGCTGTCCAGAGGTGGAAGGGCACCAGCGAAATCTTGAAGCCGAAGCCGGCGATGACGAAGGCGAGGCCCACGGCCAGCATGACGCCCGCGCCGGAGCCGGCCGAGAGGGCGATGTTGTCGTAGTAGAGAGACCCGCACAGGCCGTAGACATAGCTGAGGCCCATCAGCAGGATGGCCGACGAGAAGACGGCGGTCAGCACATACTTGACGGCGGCCTCGTGGCTCTCGTAGCGGTTCTTGTTGAAGGCGACGAGGGCGCACAGGGGCAGGGAGGCTGTCTCGAGTCCGATGATGAAGATGAGGAAGTGGCGCGACGATATCATGAGGCTCATGCCCAGGAGCGTCAGCATGATGAGCTCGTAGAACTCTCCGCGGCGGATGGCCACGAAGTCAGAGCCGGCCCACTTGAGCGACTGTATCAGGACGATGAGTGTGCCGATGTTGAGGATGTTCTTGATGGCATACATCACCTTGGAGGTGGCGTACATACCGGCAAAGGCTGTCTCTGTGCCGTCGGGGACGGTGATGAACCCGAAGACTGTGACAGCGGCCATCCACATACAGGCCACCGCAGGGATGCTCTTGGCCGCTTTGGCCGATGCGAACGTGTCGCAGAGGAAGACAACGAGAAACGCTATGAGAAGCGCTATCTCCTGCTTCATAGCTAAGAACTGTGAGTAATCCATTGCTTGCTTATAATTGGCTTAGTTGAGGCCGAGCACGGCGAAGATTTGGGGACTGAATGTGAACTTGATGAGGTCTGCGAAGAAGTTGGGGAAGAAGCCTATGCAGGCCACGCAGACGATGAGGGTCGAGGTCGACAGGCGCTCCCACCATGTGGCGTCGGTCAGCGACAGGTGGTGCTGGTCGTAGACGGGGCCGTAGAGGAGCTTGCCGACGACGCGGAGGATGTAGACGGCCGTGGTGACGATGGACGAGCAGGCCACGATGACAAAGACGCGGTGGAAGAGGTCGGTGTGCTCGAACGAGCCTACGAAGATGGTCATCTCGGCCACGAAGCCCGAGAGGCCGGGGAGGCCGAGCGAGGCCATGCCGGCGATGACGTAGCATACCGAGAGATAGGGGAGTATCTGCATCATGCCGCCCATCTCGCGGATGTCGCGGGTGTGGGTGCGTCCGTAGATCATGCCGATGAGGGCGAAGAAGAGGGCTGTCATCAGGCCGTGCGAGAGCATCTGCATGATGGCGCCGGTCATGGCTGTGGTGTTGAGCATGAGGATGGCGAAGAGCACCAGGCCGCAGTGGCTGACCGAGGAGTAGGCATTGATGTACTTGAGGTCGTTCTGCACGCAGGCCGAGAAGGCGCCGTAGACCACCGAGATGCCCGTGAGGATGATGAATATCCAGGCCAGCTCGTGTGCGGCCTGAGGCATCAGGTAGATGGCCACGCGGAAGCATCCGTAGCCTCCGAGCTTCATCAGCACGCCGGCGTGGAGCATCGACACCGCCGTGGGGGCCGAGGCATGGCCGTCGGGAGACCATGTGTGGAACGGGAACATGGCGCCGAGCACGCCGAAGCCCACGAACGTCATCGGGAAGAGGAACCTCTGCCAGCCCTCGGGGATGGCGTTGTTGGACGCAATCTCGAGGATGTTCCAGGTCAGGGGCTGTCCGGCGGGAGCCGAGTGGTAGTAGATGCCGATGAGGCCGAGCATCAGGAAGGCCGAGCCGCCCATGAGCATCAGGGTCAGCTTCATGGCCGAGTAGTTCTTGTTGCCCGAGCCCCAGACGCCGATGAGCAGGTACATCGGGATGAGGGCCACCTCATAGAACATGAACATCGTGAAGAGGTCTGTCGAGATGAAGAAGCCGTAGACGCCCGTCGACAGGAGGATGAGCCAGAGGAAGAACTCCTTGGGCTGGGCTATCTGCCAGGAGGCGAACGAGCCTGTGATGAGGATGAAGCCGGTGAGTATGAGCATGGCTATCGAGATGCCGTCCACACCCACGGCGAGGTGGATGTTGAGGGGGGCGAACCAGCTCCACGAGTCTGTGTAGAGCATGGGGGCGTCGGCACCTGCGGCGCGGAGGCCCAGATAGTCTATGAGGAGCCACACCGAGAGGGCCGTCAGCATGACCGATCCGGTGACGGCCACGGCACGGATCTGCTTGATGTCGCGGCACAGGAAGAGCCCCAGAAGCATCACTATGGGGATGACCACGAAGTAGATTAATATATTCGAAAACATATTCTGTGTATGTTACTATATTTCTTGCAATGTTACGTTGACGGGCATCAGAGGATGCAGAGGGCAGTGATGGCTCCGAGCAGGACGGCGCCGATGAGATACCACCAGACATACATCTGCACCTTGCCGCTCTGGAGGCCCTTGATGGCCTGCGATGCACAGTTGGTGACGTAGGCGAAGCCGTCCATGGTGCCGTCGATGATGTGGCGGTCAAACCAGGCGATGGGCTTGCAGATGCGGTCGAAGATGATGCGGCGGGTGACGAAGAGATAGAGCTCGTCCCAGTAGAAGCGGTGGTGGGCGGCTGTCCAGAGCCAGCGGCACGAGTCGGCCATGCGGGCGGGCCTGTCGTTCTTCTTGAAGTAGAGTATGTAGGCCAGGGCTATGCCGGCGGCGGCGATGGCTATCGAGGGGCCGGCCACGCTCCAGTCTATGTGGATGTTGTACTCATGGCCGTCGAATGTGACGAGGTGTCCGAAGGGTATCCAGCCGCCGCAGAAGGCCACGATGGCGAGGAACACCAGGGGAAGGGTCATGGTGATAGGGCTCTCGTGAGGCATCGAGGCGTGGTGGCCGTGGGCCTCCTGCTCCTTGACGCGCGCGGCATAGTCGGGATTGTCCCACCAGAAGATGAGGAAGTACATCCTGAACATATAGAAGGCGGTCATGCCGGCCACGGCGCTCATCCACACTCCCCACAGGGGCGAGTTGGCATAGCAGGCCACGAGTATCTCGTCCTTGGAGAAGAATCCGGCGAAGGGAGGTATGCCGGCGATGGCGAGACAGCCGATGAGGAAGGTGATGTGGGTGACGGGCATATACTTGCGCAGGCCGCCCATGGCTGTGTAGTTGTTGGAGTGTACGGCGTGTATCAGCGAGCCTGCCCCGAGGAAGAGGAGGGCCTTGAACATGGCGTGGGTGAAGAGGTGGAACATCGAGGCCATGTAGCCGAGACCCTCGTGGATGGCCTCGCCGCCGCGCGAGGCGACGCCGAGCGACACCATCATGAAGGCTATCTGAGAGATGGTCGAGAAGGCCAGGATGCGCTTGATGTCTATCTGTGTGCAGGCCACGACGGCGGCGTAGAGGGCTGTGAGGGCGCCCACGACGGTGATGAAGGTGAGGGCGGCGTCCTCGAGCATATAGAGCGGGAAGAGACGGGCCACGAGGTAGACGCCGGCCACGACCATGGTGGCGGCGTGGATGAGGGCCGACACGGGTGTGGGGCCTTCCATGGCGTCGGGGAGCCAGATGTGCAGGGGGAGCATGGCAGACTTGCCCATGCCGCCGGAGAAGATGAGGACGAGGGCCCATGTCAGCACCGAGCATCCAAGGAAGGTGGTGCCGCCGAAGTCTGCGAACACCTCCTGGGGATTGAGGGTCATCGGGAGGAAGTCAAGCTCCTGTGTGTAGAAGCTCAGGACAAGGATGCCGATGAGGAATCCGAGGTCGGCGAAGCGGGTGACGATGAAGGCCTTCTTGGCGGCGGCGACGGCCGAGGGGAGGGTGTAGTAGAATCCGATGAGCAGGAACGACGAGGCACCCACGAGCTCCCAGAAGATGTACATCTGGAAGATGTTGGTGGCCACGACGAGGCCGAGCATCGAGAAGCTGAACAGCGAGAGGAACGCATAGTAGCGCTGGAATCCCTTCTCGCCGTGCATATAGCCCATCGAGTAGAGATGGACCATGAACGAGATGGTGGGGATGACGACGAGCATCAGGGCCGAGATGGGGTCCAGGAGGAATCCTATTTTGATGGCCAGCGCGGGGGTGAACTGGAGCCACGTCATGTTGAATATCTCCACGGGCAGGCGGAAGCCGTCGGCCTGGAAGAGGGGGTTGCCCGAGAACCAGTAGGTGAATGCCGTGTAGTAGCTGAGCACGAGGACGGTGCCCATGCCGATGGTGCCGAGCGTTCCGGCCAGCCTGGGGCTCATCTTCATGCCCGTGAGCCCGAGGAGCAGGAACATGAAGAAGGGGATGGCCAGTATGAGTACGGGTATCGTGATTTCCATATTATCTTATCTTCACTCTTGAGGGGGTTTAGTGCTTGAGCTCGGTGGCGTCCTCGACGTCGATCTCCTTGCACACGCGGTAAAAGTTGATGATGATGGCTATTGCCAGTGCGGTCTCGGCGGCGGCTATGGCTATGCCGAAGAGGGTGAATATCCACCCCTCGGACGAGCCGGGGAAGAGGTAGCGGTTGAAGACCACGAAGTTGATGTCCACGGCGTTGAGCATGAGCTCGAGCGAGATGAGCATCGCTATCATGTTGCGGCGGGTGAGAAACCCGTAGATGCCGCAGCAGAACATCACGAGGGCCGGGATGAGATACCAGATCATTGTTATATCCATTGTGTCTTGCTCTGTGTTGTGTTTAGCGTTTGCGTGCGACGACCACGCCGCCGATGATGCAGGCCAGGAGCAGGATGCTGACGGCCTCGAAGGGGAGGAGATACTGGCCGTAGCCTGTGCCGAGGAGGCTGAGTCCTATCTCGTGCATCGTGGGGTTGGACATGGGGACGAGCGATGTGCAGAGGTCTGCGCCGCGCGAGAGCAGGGCCCATCCGCCTGCGAGGGCGGCGGCGGCGGCTCCGCAGAGTCCCATTATCTGTTTGCCCGAGGCGAGGCGCGAGCCGTTGTCGCCGGGGCGTGTGGTGAGGAGGATTGAGAAGACGAACAGCACCACTATGCCTCCGGCATAGACGGCTATCTGCACTGTGCCGAGAAACTCGTAGTCGAGCTTGAAGTAGAGCGCGGCTGTGGCGAAGAGCACAAAGAGCAGGTAGGTGGCCGCGCGCAGTATCTTGCGCGTGGTGACGGTCAGTACCGAGAAGATGACAATCGCCAGGGCGATTATCCAGTAAACAATTGTACTTCCTACTGATTCCATATTGTGTTTTGGGGTGATGGTTATCGGGGTTTACTTGGCGCCGGAGGCCTTCTCGGCCTTGGCTTTGAGCACGGCCAGGAGCTTGGCCTTCTTTTCGGGGTCGCCGGCCACCTTCTCGAGGGCCGCGCGTCCCTTCTCGTCTATCTCGAATCCGTAGTCCTCCTCGGCGGGCTTGGCCTCGGCTGTCTTTCTGGCCTCGGCGGCCTTGCGTGCGGCCTCGAGCTTGGCGGCTTTCTCGGCCTCGAACCTGGCTATCTGCTCGGGGGTGGGCTTGGGCTCCTCCTGCTCGGGCAGGTAGTTGAGCTGCTTGACCAGCTTGGAGCGGGTGAAGACGGCCTGCTCGAAGTCGTTGCTGAACTCAAGGGCGTCCGTGGGACAGTTGACCACGCAGAGCTGGCAGAAGGTGCAGCTGCCGAGGTCGTAGATATACTTGTCGAGCTTCTTCTTTTTCTTTCCGTCCCAGGTCTCCACGGTCTTGCCCTGGAGGGTGATGGTGTGGTTGGGGCAGACGCGTTCGCAGGTACCGCACACGATGCATTTGTGGCGACCCTGGTCGTCGTACTTGAGCTTGAGTATGGCTCTGAAACGGTCTGCCACGGGGAGGTTGTCGCGGTTGTCGGGATACTCTTCGGTAATCTTTGGGGTGACAAATTCTTTTCCGGTGACGGCCATGCCCTTTACCAGGGTGGCAAATCCGGAGCCGAGATTTGAGAAGTATTCTTTTACACTACCCATTGTCTGTCTGTTGGAGGAATTGTGGGGTTTATTAACAGAGTGTTAGTTGTTCACCTGGCCGCCGAGGATGTCGAGCAGCTCGTTGGTGATGCCTTGCTGGCGCAGTTTGTTGAATTCGATCTGCAGCTCTTCAAGGAGGTTCTTGGCGTTGTCGTTGGCGCTCTGCATGGCCATGATGCGGGCGGCCTGTTCGGAAGCTCGGTTTTCGGTGAAGACTTCCTGGAGCGTGGACTGCAGGGCCATGGGGACCACCGAGCGGAAGATGGTCTCTGCGTCGGGCTCGAAGATGCAGGGGCGGCAGGCGTTGCTGTCGGCCTTGCCGCAGAGGGCCTCGGAGTCGACGGGGAGGTAGGCGTCGGAGCGCAGGCGCTGGCGCGAGACGCTCTGGAAGTTCATGTACATGAGCTCCACGCGGTCTGCGCCGCCCTCGAGGAAGAGGTCGCGCAGGGCGGCGCCGAAGGCGCGCACCTGCTGGCCGTCCGACTTGGAGCTGACCCCCTCGGCGGGCTCGGAGGTCACACCGGCCATCTTCAGCTTGGCACAGGCGGCCGTGAGCTTGCGCCCCACCGGGATGACCGTGACGGGGAGGGTCTCGCCGTAGGTCTGCCTGAGCTCGGCTATGCGGGCCAGGAGCCCTTTGAAGATGTTGATGTTGTATCCGCCGCAGAGGCCGTCGTCCGACCCGAACACCACTATGGCGGCCCTGCGCACCTCGCGCACCTCGGTCAGGGGCGAGGTGAAGCGGGCATCGGCGCTGAGCAGGTTGCCTATGATGCTCTCTATCTGGCGGCGGAAGGGGAGCAGGCGCTTGAGGTCTGCCTCGGCGCGGTGCATCTTGGCCGAGGAGATCATCTTCATGGCGCCTGTGATCTTCTCGCTCGAGGCCACGGAGCCTATGCGTCCTTTGAGTTCGCGTAATGTTGCCATCTGTGCGTTCTGGGTTGGGGGTGGATGTGATGGTTTACTTGTAGGCGGCGGATACCTCGGCGGCGGCCTTGGTCAGTGTGGCGGCGGTGGCGTCGTCCAGCTTGCCGGCGAGGATGGACTCGAGAGCCTCGGGATACTTGGCGTGGAGGAGCTGGAGATAGTTCTTCTGGAACTCGCCCACCTTGTCGAGGGGCACGCTCTCGAGCAGGCCCTTTGTGCCGCAGAAGATGACGGCCACCTCGTCCTCGACAGCCATGGTCTCGTACTGGGGCTGGATGAGGAGGCGTTCGTTCTTGCGGCCCTTGTCGATGACGCGGGCTGTGACGGGGTCGATGTCGCCGCCGAACTTGGTGAACGACTCGAGCTCGCGGAACTGGGCCTGGTCTATCTTCAGTGTGCCGGCCACCTTCTTCATCGACTTGATCTGTGCGTTGCCGCCCACGCGGGATACGGAGATGCCCACGTTGATGGCGGGACGGATGCCTCGGTTGAAGAGGGCTGTCTCGAGGAATATCTGGCCGTCGGTGATGGAGATGACGTTGGTGGGGATGTATGCCGAGACGTCGCCGGCCTGGGTCTCGATGATGGGGAGGGCAGTGAGCGAGCCTCCGCCCTTGACCTTGCCCTTGAGCGAGGCGGGGAGGTCGTTCATGTTCTCGGCCACTTCCTGGTTGTCGATGATCTTGGCGGCGCGCTCGAGCAGGCGGCTGTGGAGGTAGAAGATGTCGCCGGGGTATGCCTCGCGGCCGGAGGGGCGCTTGAGGATGAGCGATATCTCGCGGTAGGCCACGGCCTGCTTGGAGAGGTCGTCGTAGATGATGAGGGCGTCGCGGCCGGTGTCGCGGATGTATTCGCCGATGGCTACGCCCGCGAAGGGTGCGTAGTAGCGCATGGAGGCCGAGTCGGAGGCCGATGCGGCCACGACTACGGTGTAGTCGAGGGCGCCGTGCTGGCGGAGGGTCTCGACGGTTGCGGCTATGGAGGATGCCTTCTGTCCGATGGCTACGTAGATGCAGTAGACGGGCTTGCCTGCCTCGAAGTTCTTGCGCTGGTTGATGATGGTGTCGATGGCGATGGCGGTCTTGCCTATCTGTCGGTCGCCGATGATGAGCTCGCGCTGTCCGCGGCCGATGGGCACCATCGAGTCGATGGCCTTGAGGCC
Source organism: Duncaniella sp. (assembly GCA_029052375.1). Lineage (GTDB taxonomy): Bacteria > Bacteroidota > Bacteroidia > Bacteroidales > Muribaculaceae > Duncaniella. The sequence goes on from JAIDJD010000169.1 coordinate 11,535, forward strand.
TGTCTGGAGAGGCTGCTTGACGGGCTGGCGGAAGATGACGCCGGGAGCCTTGCGCTCGAGGGGCATGGCCAGGAGGTCGCCCTGGATGGGTCCGCGTCCGTCGATGGGCTCGCCGAGCACATTGATTACGCGAGAGAAGACGCCGTCGCCCACCTGGATGGATGCGATCTCTCCGGTGCGCCTGACGGTCATGTTTTCAGTCACCTTGTTGACATTGTTGAGCAGTATGACGCCGACGTTGCTCTCCTCGAGGTTGAGAGCGACGCCCTTGACGCCGTTTTCGAACTCAACGAGCTCGTTGGCGCACACGTTGTCGAGGCCGTATACGTGGGCCACGCCGTCGCCCACCTCGAGTACGATGCCGGTTTCCTCGAAGGATACCTTGGAGTTGACATTCTCGAGCTGTTGTCTGAGTACCTGAGATATCTCGCTTGGGTTAATCATTGGTAGGGAGGTTGGGGGTGAAATGGATTTTTTGGGGGATTGGATGGTGGTGGCATTTGTTGAGGAGGGTCTGTCTCATCTGCTTGAGCTCTGCGGCTATGGATGCGTCGAGCTTCTCGTTGTCGATAGAGACGGTGAATCCCCCTATGAGGTCGGGGTCGACGGCCTTGTTGTATTCCATCGTGGCCTCCCCGAGATGTTTCTGTATCAGGGCCTTGAGCCTCTGCTCCTCGGCCGCGTCCAGCGGAGCGGCCGAGGTGACAGTGACCAGGCGTATGTTGTGGCGCCGGCGGTACAGCTTCGTGTATGCGAGGGCTATGTCGCGTACGGCGTCGATCCTTCCGTTCTCCACCAGCAGGTCGACGAACCTCTTCCATACGGCGTCTCCCTTTGCTTCGGGGCCGGCGGCCGTTTCGAGTAGCTTTGTCTTGTCTGCGGCGGAGACAAACGGGTTGCTCATCGCTTTTGAGAGCCCGGGCTCTGCCTTGAAGGCTTCGGCGAGGGTCTGTGCG
>JAIDJD010000017.1 GCA_029052375.1 Duncaniella sp.
CTCGTCGCAGAGCCCGGCATATTCCGACGGGTCTTCGCATGAAGCTATCCTCACCTCAATGCCGAGGCGGCGGAGTGTGTGGCGGAACTGATTGTATGTGCCTCCGTAGAGCAGGGGCGACGCAACGATGTTGTCTCCCTCGGAGGCAAGCGATGTTACGGCTACAAGTATGGCAGACATACCGGACGATACGGCCAGAGCGCCGACGCCGCCATAGAGCGCCGCTATGCGCTCTTCGTAGGCCGAGCTGGTCGGGTTCTGTAGGCGTGTGTAGATGTTGCCTGCCTCGCTGAGCTCAAACAGGTCGGCGGCATGGCGGCATGAGTTGAAGCGATAGGCCGCAGTGGGATAGATAGCCACTCCGCGCGAGCAGTTCTTGTCGGTCTTGTCGAGGCCCGCGTGTATCTGGCGGGTCATGAATCTGAGTTTGTCGTATTGCATGATTGAAAGCTGATGGTTTCTGATGAGAAAAAGACCGGCCCCTGTATTGATTCAGGAGCCGGTCTTGTGTATGGTGTTGGATTTATAATAACGTGAGGTCTCTCACACCCGGCTCCGTCGGCTGCGCATACACATCATCATCATCGACATCCCCGAAGTGATGCCGACAAGGAGGTTGAGATATGAAGCGTTGGTTGTCATAGCGACGATAGCTGGATTTGTTTGATGAGATTGTGTTTGTGCCGATTGTTCGGTTAGACGGCGCAAAGATATGAATAATTCGCGTTGCAGACAAATATTTTCAGATAATTTTTTGGCAACAAATATTGCTTATATATAAATTACAATCTATTAAGCTCTGACTCTGAGGCGTTTTGGCCTTTGTATTTGCTCTGTCTGGGGTTGAGGCGGTAGCTGATGGAAAGCGACACGCCACGACGGTCGTAAGACTGGCGTTTGTCAACACGGACACCGTAGGTGTCCATGCTCCAGTCGTTGCTCATGGTGTTGAAGATATCGGTGGCCGAGAGTCGGAGCTGCAGCGATTTATTGAGGAAGGATTTGCTGACCGAAGCATCCATAACAAACCATGTGGCACCGAATCTGTTTGTGTGCATATCACCCTTGGTCTGAGCGTTGGCATTGACGGAGAGGAGGAACCCCGCCGGGAGTGAAATCATATTCTCAAAATAAAGAGAGAAGATAGGCCGGTTGTATCTTGTATAGCCGAGATGCAGCCACTGTTTGTGCATTCCGAGGGTA
>JAIDJD010000170.1 GCA_029052375.1 Duncaniella sp.
CCCCCCGCATTTGGCCCATCCGCAAGACACCACGCCCCTCAGATGGCGTTTCAGGGCCATATATCTCGCATGGACACGCCTTTGGCATATCGGCTCATAGCAGATTGCCAATGATACATACCAAAGGTATGTCCCTGCACAGAGCTTCTAATGAAGTGTCCCTAACCTTTTTATTAGGGATACTCCCGGTGGGTTGGCTGTTTGATTTTACTTCTTGAGTCTCTGTATTTGTTTGCGTGGGGATGTAGGTGCTTGGCGTATTGGCCGGGGGTGTGGGTGTTGAGTTTTGTTGATGTGGGGCCGGCAGGTGTTGAAACACCCCTCAGGGAGTGCGTCTCTGAGGGGTGTGAATTATGGTTCGAGGGGGGGGATGATTCAGGCGTCTTCTTGGGTGCCGTATTCTGCGAGGTAGGCTTCGGCGGCCTGGCAGAGTTCGTCATACCATTCCTGTCCGAAGCGGGCTGTCAGCGGGCCTTTCAGGAACTGGTAGGCGCGGAGGTTGAGTTTCTTGCCGAGCTTTTCGGCGCTGGAGCATATCTTCCAGCGGTGGTAGTTTACCGCTGTGAAGGTGGGGTAGACCGTGAGCCTTACGGGATAGAGGGCGCATGATTCGGGTTTGCGGAATCCGCCTGTCAGTCCCTCCGAGCAGGCTTTCTCTATAGCACACTGGCATATGCCTCCCGGGGCATAGCAGGTGAAGACGCAGTTGCGGCCATCTACGATCTGTGTGACGAGGTCGCCGTCGGGGTCGTGATAGGATGTGCCTGCCTCGTCGATGCGTTCGAGAGCTGATGGGAGCAGCATGGGCCTCAGCGTCGGCATCAGGGCGTCTATTGTGTCGCGCTCGGCTTCTGTGAGAGGGGCGCCTGCGTCTCCCTCGATGCAGCATTCGCCCTTGCATTTTTCGATGTCGCAGCAGAAATATCGCTCTATGAGGTCGAGCGACACGAGTGTATTCTGTATTTCAAGCATGATTTCTTCGGTTGTTTCTGTCATATTCCTGAAGTAATGGTTGAGACCCCCACGAGTCTGTCGAATCTTGTCCCTTTGGGGCGGTGGTAGACCTTCACGGTGTATTCGTTGGCGGTCTGGTAGTGGTTGCCCTCCGCAGGCCCTGCGAGGCCCTCTGACGAGCCGTCGGGCACGAAGATATACTGATAGTTGTACGAGCCTTGTTTGAGCAGCAGTGAGGCTGTATATGCTCCGCGCTCCTGGTCGTAGGTCATGCGCGAGCGGACGTCGGCGCGGCGGTCTGTGAGGTCGCCCTCGATATAGTAGTTGCCGTCTGTCCTTCGCGGGGCCATGAGGGTGAAGTGTGTCAGCACGTAGTCTGCCATCCTGTCTGAGTCGTCCAGGTCTGTGGTGCGTATCTTGTATCGTCCGTTCTGTGTCTGGTCGTAGGCATACGATGTCCTTGGCCGGTCAGGGGCGAGGCCTGCGTTGCATACGGGGGCGTCGATGTCTATCCAGTCGATGTGCATACCGGGATAGCGTGTCGACACGGTCTCGAAGCGGCGGTATTCGTTGCCTGCCTCGAATATGAGCGGCCTGATGTGTTCGTAGAAGATTTCTTTGGCGCCCAAGCGTGTGGGGGTTGTGAGTATCCTCTCCGTGTCGGGGCGTCCGTTCTGGGTGATTGTCACCTTGATGTCGCTGAAGGGGTCTGCGACGTCCATCTTGCCAAATCCGACGCGGATGCCGAGCTGCTGGTGGGCCTCGTTGGTGTCGATGTCTGTGCGCGATGTGGCCTCGAGGCCTACGGATACCTGGGGGTCTACGATGCTGAACCGTGCCTGGAGCAGTGTCTCTTCGGGGTCTTGCTCGTCGTAGACGCGGAGCAGGTAGTTGCCCGGCTGTGTGATGCGCAGTTCGTCGTTGGGGATGGTGATGCGGTAGTGGACATAGTGTACCGTCGTGGCCTGGGAGTATTCGTATTCCTCGACGGTGCCCTCGTTGAAGCTGTCGAGAAATTCTGACGGAGCCAGTCCTTCGGGGCGCCACGCTGCGTCGCAGTGTTCGAGCGAGTATCTCATCCAGCGTCTCTCTTCGGCCAGCTCGTCAAAGGTGATGGACAGCCTGTGCATGGCGGGGCCGAGAGTGATGACGGGCAGGGACATGATGTCGCCGTCCACCGTCACCTGCAGGCTCTTGAACGAGGGGTTCATCACACCCTGCCGGGTGTCTTCTGTCTGTGCATGGAGTGTGGCCGCGGCCGACGCGAACAGCAATAGGAGAGATATGGCCCTCGTCATGGTCACCATTCTATCGGGTCCTTGCCCAGCGAGGTCAGATACTGATTGGCGCGCGAGAAGGGTCTGCTGCCGAAGAATCCTCTGGACGCGCTGAGAGGCGAGGGGTGCGGCGAGGCTATCACGCAGTGGCGCGAGCGGTCTATGAAGGCTCCCTTGCGCTGGGCATACGCCCCCCAGAGGATGAAGACGAGACCCTCGCGGGTGTCGGCGAGGGCGCGGATGGCGGCGTCTGTGAACTCTTCCCATCCGTGTCCCTGGTGAGACCCGGCCATGCCAGCCTGCACGGTGAGGGTGGCGTTGAGCAGCAGCACGCCCTGTGCGGCCCACCGGCTGAGGTCGCCCGAGGGTGGGGGGGCTGTGCCGAGGTCTGTCTGAAGCTCGGCGTATATGTTGCGGAGCGAGCGGGGTATCTCGACACCGGGATTGACCGAGAAGCTCAGTCCGTTGGCCTGTCCCGCTCCGTGATACGGGTCCTGGCCGAGAATCACTACCTTGACCTTGTCGAAGGGACAGGCGTCGAAGGCCGCGAAAATCTTTCCGGCGGGGGGATAGACCACTCCCCGGCCATACGCGTCGCGCACAAACGAGGTCAGCGCCCCGAAGTAGGGCTTGTCCCACTCTGAGGCCAGTGCCTGCTTCCAGCTCTGTTCTATTTTGACATCCATCGGCTCTTTTTCTTGCAAATTTTCAAAATTATATCTATATTTGCACTCCCGAAACAGTATGTCTCCGTAGTTCAATGGATAGAATATCGGATTCCGGTTCCGACGATTAGGGTTCGACTCCCTACGGGGATACGAGAGTGAGAAGTCTCGCAGGACAGATGTCCCGCGGGACTTCTTTGTTTTTTTCCTGGTTGCTTTCAGTCTGTCCCGGCTCCGGTCTCGCTCCAGAGA
>JAIDJD010000171.1 GCA_029052375.1 Duncaniella sp.
CGCAACATAGTGCTGACCGGCTGTCGCTTCAACAACGTCACCTCTGGCGGCAACTCGTTCGAGGGCCTCACGAAGAACGTCATCATAGCCATCACCTACATCAACGGCAAGCTCGTCACCGAGAAGGCCCCCATCTCGCAGACCATGGTGATGAGCGAGATGAAGCGCAACCCGGAGAGCTGGATGCTCGACTTCTCCAAGCGCCCCAAATGGACATACTCGGTGGGCACAGAGCTCGACGCCTTTGTCAACGTCTACAACCGCTACGGCGACCGCAAGGTGCTCGACTATGCAATCTCCTACGTGGACACCCTCGTCAACGAGGACGGCTCCATCAAGACCTACGACCTCAAGCACTACAACCTCGACCAGCTCAAGGACGGCACACTCCTGCTCGCGGCGCTCGACTCGACCGGCAACGAGAAGTACCAGAAGGCTCTCCATATGCTCCACGAGCAGATCAAGGGCCAGCCCCGCACCTCCGAGGGCGGCTTCTGGCACAAGAAGATCTATCCCCACCAGATGTGGCTCGACGGCCTCTTCATGGGCGAGCCCTTCTCGCTCAAGTATGCCAACCGCTACCTCTCCGGCAAGGAGCAGCAGGAGGCCTACTCTGACATCGCCAACCAGTTCCTCACCGTGGCCAAGCACACCTACGACCCCAAGACCGGCCTCTACCGCCACGCATGGGACGAGAGCAAGGAGCAGTTCTGGTGCGACCCCGTCACCGGCCAGGCTCCCCACGCATGGGCCCGCGCCCAGGGCTGGATCACCATGGCCCTCGTAGAGGTTCTCTCCGAGTTTCCCGAAAACCATCCCGACCGCGCCAAGCTCCTCGAGCTCCTGAAGTCCCTGGCCGACGGCATCGTCAGCGCCCAGGACACCAAGAGCGGATGCTGGTGGCAGGTGCTCGACCAGCCCGGCCGCGAGGGCAACTACCTCGAGGGCACAGCCACAGCCATGTATGTCTACTCGCTCCTCAAGGCCGTGCGCCTCGGCTACCTGCCCGAGAGCTACCTCAACGCCGCCCTCACAGGCTGGAACGGAATGCTCAAGCACCTTGTGCGCTTTGACAGCGACGGCACCATCTCGCTGACCAACTGCTGTGCCGTGGCCGGCCTCGGCGGCGGCAACAGCCAGAGGCGCAACGGCTCGTTCGAATACTACATCTCAGAGCCCATCCGCGACAACGACGCCAAGGGCGTAGGCCCCTTCATCAACGCCGCTCTCGAGATAGAGCGTATGTGACCCCTGCGCCACCTCGGCAGACACAAAAAGCCCCTCTCGGCCTCGCAAGAGACCGCGAGGGGCTTTTTGTGAAAAATTATCATTTTTTGTATCGGCGAATCACAAGTTTTTTCGTAACTTTGGCCACCCAATATACCCACGCACGGCCCCGGCCGTGTGTAGAGACCAAACAACATTGCAAAAACCTTAAATTAGACCAGATGAAGCTTAACCTCCGTCTTTCTCTTCTGTCCCTCGCAGCCGGCGCTCTCTGCGCTCCGGCCTTTGCCGACACTCTCTCTGAGGTGTGGGTTCCCGACCTCGGCAACGGCCAGTATATGAACCCCATCATAGACGCAGACTACTCAGACCCCGACGTTGTGCGCGTAGGCGACGACTACTACATGACAGCATCAAGCTTCTGCGACATCCCCGGTCTGCCCATCCTCCACTCCAAAGACCTCGTCAACTGGACCCTCATAGGCCACGCCATAGCCGAGATGCCCGAGTATGCACAGAGCGGCAAGGACCCCAACCACGGCAACGCCGTATGGGCTCCCGCCATCCGCTACCACAACGGCGAGTTCTACATCTACTACGGCGACCCCGACCTCGGCATCTTCATGACCAAGACCAAGAATCCCGCCGGCCCCTGGGAGCCCCTCGTATGGGTACACAAGGCCAAGGGCATCATCGACACCTGCCCCTTCTGGGACGAGGACGGCCGCGCCTACATAGCCCACGGATACGCAGGCTCGCGCGCCGGCAACAAGAGCATCCTCGGCATGATAGAGATGACCCCCGACGGCACCAAGACCATCGGCCAGGACCGAATGATATATGACGGACACCGCGAGAACCCCACCATCGAGGGCGCCAAGATGTACAAGCGCGACGGATGGTACTGGATATTCTCTCCCTCGGGAGGCGTGGCCACCGGATGGCAGGAAGTGATGCGCTCGCGCAGCCCCTGGGGCCCCTATGAGAACCGCAACGTGATGGAACAGGGCTCGACCGACATCAACGGCCCCCACCAGGGAGCGTGGGTCGACACCCCCGACGGCAAGGAAGACTGGTTCATCCACTTCCAGGACAAGGGCCCCTACGGACGCGTCGTACACCTCGAGCCCATGAAGTGGAACGAGGACGGATTCCCCGTGATAGGCGTCGACAAGGATGGCGACGGCCGCGGCGAGCCTGTAAGGAAATACCGCAAGCCCAACGTGGGCAAGACATACGCCAAGGCCACACCCGCCGAGAGCGACGAGTTTGAAGGCACCGAGCTCGGCAAGCAGTGGCAGTGGAAGGGCAACCCCTCGGCCCTCTGGTACTTCAACGACGCCAAGGCCGGCCAGCTGCGCCTCTTCTCGACCAACACCCCCGGAGCCGAGCGCATCTACGATATGCCCAACCTCCTGCTCCAGAAATTCCCCGCGCCCAACTTCACCGCCACAGCCAAGGTATCCTTCTGTCCCCGCGTCAACAACGGCAAGGTGCAGGCTGGCGAGACCGCAGGCCTCTGCGTGATGGGCTACAACTACGAGGCCATCGCCTTCGAGAGCCGCAAGGACGGCATCTATCTCGTTGACCTCCACGCCGAAAAAGCCAACAAGGGCGGCAAGGAAGTGCGCGGCGAGGAGATCAAGCTCGACCAGACCGACAACGTATATCTCCGCGTCAAGATAGAGCGCACAGGCGTCAAGAAGCCGATGCAGAAGGGCGACTACAAGTGCGAGGCCACATTCTACTACAGCCTCGACGGCAAGGACTTCAAGCCCTTCGGCTCCAAGCTCAAGGTGACCGAAGGCCACTGGATCGGCGCCAAGGTGGGCCTCTTCTGTTCGCGTCCCTGGACCAGCAACGACTCAGGCTGGATGGACGTGGACTGGTTCCGCATCACCAAGAAGTAAACGTCTCTCTCTCAGAAGCATATAACAGGATTATAAAGCAATGAGAAACAAAGCACTGACACTGATGGCCATACTCCTGGGGGTATTGCTTGCCCCCGCGGGGCTGGCCGCCGCAGACTACAAGACAGACATCTACGTCAACCGCAACGGCAAGGCCGACTACCGCACCATCACCGAGGCCATCGAGGGCATCCGCGCCTACATGGACTACACCGCGACGGTACACATAGCCCCGGGCACCTACTGCGAGAAGATTGTCATACCCTCGTGGCTCACCAACGTGGTGTTCGAGGGCGAGGACGCCGAGAAGACCGTCATCACCAACAACGACCATGCCAAGATAATGGACATGGGCACCTTCCGCACCTACACCGTGCGCATCGACGGCTCGAACATCACCCTGCGCAACCTCACCATAGAGAACAACGCGCCCCGCATGGGCCAGGCCGTGTCGCTGCACACCGAGGGCGACTGTCTCAAGTTCGAGAACTGCCGCCTGCTGGGCAACCAGGACACCATCTTCACAGGTGGCCTCCGCACCCGCCTCTACTTCAGCCAATGCTACATAGAGGGCACCACCGACTATATCTTCGGCCCCGCCACTGCATACTTCAAGGACTGCCAGCTCCACTGCAAGAGCAACAGCTACATCACAGCGGCCTCTACGCCCAAGGATGTCAACGTCGGCTATGTCTTTGACGGATGCAAGATTACGGCAGCCGAGGGCGTAGACCGCGTCTTTCTCGGACGCCCCTGGAGGCCCTATGCCTTCACCATGTGGATCAACTGCGAGATGGGCTCGTTCATAGCCGCACCCGGCTGGAACAACTGGCGCAACCCCGAGAACGAGAAGACCGCACGCTACGGCCAGTATGGCTGTACCGGACCCGGCGCAGACACCACAGGCCGCGTGTCCTGGGCCCGGAATCTCGACAAGGCCAGCGCGGCCGAATACACAGACCTGGCCAAGGTCTTCACCCTCACCTCCACCTGGAATCCCCTCGCAGGCAACTGACACTCTCCCGCCACGCCACGGCGCGCACACTCTCTCCCCGACACATAAAAACAAACAGAAACTATTCACCATACCTATCTATCAACAACCGATGAAAGCATTAAACAAACTCACTGCCCCCAAGGCAGCCGCACCCGAAAGGATCATCCAATTCGGCGAAGGTAACTTCCTCCGCGCATTCGTTGACTGGATTATCAAGAACATGAACGACAAGACCGACTTCAACTCGTCGGTAGTCGTAGTGCAGGGCACCCCTGACGCCTTCGTGATGCAGCTCCTCGAGGGCCAGGACTGCCTCTACCACGTCAATCTCCAGGGCCGTCTCGACGGTGAGATCATCAATTCATACACCCGCGTCGACGTCATCTCGCGCGGCATCAGCCCCTTCACCCAGACCGATGCCTTCCTTGCCCTCGCAGACCAGCCCGAGATGCGCTTCGTCATCTCCAACACCACCGAGGCCGGCATCTGCTTCGACCCCGCCTGCAAGCTCGCAGACCGTCCCGCATCCTCCTATCCCGGCAAGCTCACCCAGCTCCTCTACCGCCGCTTCAAGACCTTCAACGGCGCCGCAGACAAGGGCTTCATCATCATGCCCTGCGAGCTCATATTCGAGAACGGCCACCACCTCAAGGAGTGCATCATCAACTACATCGACCTCTGGAAGGAAGAGCTCGGCGAGGACTACGCCTCATTCAAGGAGTGGTTCCTCACCTACAACTATGTATGCTCCACACTGGTAGACCGCATCGTCCCCGGATTCCCCCGCAAGGAGATAGCCCAGATACAGGAGAAGCTCAACTACAAGGACAACATCGTCGTACAGGGCGAGGCCTTCCACCTCTGGGTCATCGAGCACGCCTCCAACATGACCCTCGAGCAGCTCAAGGCCGAGTTCCCCGCCGAGAAGGCAGGCCTCCAGGTGCTCATCACCGAGTCTGAGGCTCCCTACCACGAGCGCAAGGTGACCCTCCTCAACGGCCCCCACACCGTGCTCTCGCCCGTAGCCTTCCTCAGCGGCGTCAACATCGTGCGCGACGCCTGCAACCATCCCGTCATCGGCAAGTACATCCACAAGGTGCAGTTCGAGGAGCTCATGGAGACCCTCAACCTCCCCATGGACGAGCTCAGGAAGTTCGCCTCGGACGTTCTCGAGCGCTTCAACAACCCCTACGTCGACCATCAGGTTACCTCCATCATGCTCAACTCCTTCCCCAAGTACCAGACCCGCGACCTGCCCGGCCTCAAGACCTATCTCGAGCGCAAGGGCGAGCTCCCCAAGGGCCTCGTGCTCGGCCTGGCCGCGCTCATCACCTACTACAAGGGCGGCAAGCGTGAGGACGGCACCGAAATCGTGCCCAACGACGACGCAAGGATCATGGACCTCCTCAAGGAGCTCTGGGCCACAGGCGACACCCGCAAGGTGGCAGAGGGCGTTCTCGCAGCCAAGGACCTCATCTGGGGCACCCACGGCGACCTCAACGAAATCCCCGGCCTCACCGACCTCGTCACCTTCTACCTGGACGAAATCCAGAAGAAGGGTATGCTCGAGACCGTCAAGGAAGTGGTAGAGGCCTGAAGTCCTTCTCTCTCAACTCTCTAACAGACCAAAACCCCTCTTAATGAAGGATTTTATCAAAATCAATCCCGCCGACAACGTCGCAGTGGCCATCAACCCCCTCGCCGAGGGCACGACGGTCACCGTCGACGGCGCCGGTGACGTAAAGCTTGTGTCCGACATCCCCGCCGGACACAAGTTTGCCCTGAAAGACCTCGCCGAGGGCGAGAACGTCATCAAGTACGGCTTCCCCATAGGCCACACCCGCCATGCCGTTGCCCGCGGAGCATTCCTCGACCACAACGACATCAAGACCAACCTCGAGGGACAGCTCGACTACTCTGACATCACCATCGACAACCCCTCGCCCGCGGCTCCCGGCTCGGGCCTCGGCTCTGCCGCCGAAGCCACATTCCAGGGCTACGAGCGCGCCGACGGCCAGGTGGGCATCCGCAACGAGCTGTGGGTGATACCCACCGTGGGATGTGTCAACGGCATCGTCAAGCAGATTGTAGACCGCGTCAACGCCGAGACAGGCGCCGAAGGCGTGGACGGCATCTTCGGATTCCCCCACAACTACGGATGCTCTCAGCTCGGAGACGACCACGAGAACACCAAGAAGATTCTCCGCGACATGGTCCGCCACCCCAACGCCGGCGGCATCCTCGTCGTAGGCCTCGGCTGCGAGAACAACCAGCCCAAGGTGTTCGAGGAGTTCTGCGGCGACTACGACCGCGACCGTGTCAAGTTCATGGTCTGCCAGGAGGTGGAAGGCAACGAGGTGGAGCATGGCGTCAAGCTCCTCACCGAGCTCTATCTCAAGGCCCGCGAGAATGTCCGCACCACCCAGCCCGCCTCCAAGCTGCGCATCGGCCTCAAGTGCGGCGGGTCTGACGGATTCTCCGGCATCACCGCCAACCCCCTGCTCGGCGAGTTCTCCGACTGGCTCTGCGAGGTTGAGGGCGGCACCACCGTGCTGACCGAGGTGCCCGAGATGTTCGGCGCCGAGACCATCCTGATGAGGCGCTGTGCAGACAACGGCCTGCTCGGCTCTACCGTCTCGCTCATCAACAACTTCAAGGAGTACTTCCTCAGCCACGGCGAGCCCGTCGGCGAGAACCCCTCGCCCGGCAACAAGGCCGGCGGCATCTCGACCCTCGAGGAGAAGGCCCTCGGCTGCACCCAGAAGTCTGGCAAGAGTCCAGTCTTCGGCGTTCTCGAGTATGGCGAGCGCATCCACAACCACGGCCTCAACCTGCTCTCGGCCCCCGGCAACGACCTCGTGGCCTCGACAGCCCTTGCCGCCGCCGGATGCCAGATGGTGCTCTTCACCACAGGCCGCGGCACACCCTTCGGCACATTCGTGCCCACGATGAAGGTGTCTACCAACTCTGGCCTGGCCCAGCGCAAGCCCACATGGATCGACTTCAACGCCGGCGTCCTCGTCGAAGACCAGGAGATGGCCGCGGTCGCATCCGAATTTGCCGCCTACGTGCTCCGTGTGGCCAGCGGCGAGCAGGTCAACTCTGAGAAGGCCGGCATCCACGAGATAGCCATTTTCAAGAACGGCGTCACACTCTGACAAACTTTTTGGCCCTCCGGGACGTTAAGACTTAAAGAGTCCCGGCCGGCCCCCTGAGTCTACAGCTTGGAAGTCTAAGGCTTGGAGCCCGCGGACATACGTCACACCGCGGGTTCCACGGCCTTAAACTATAAAAGCACCCATGCAAACAATC
>JAIDJD010000172.1 GCA_029052375.1 Duncaniella sp.
CAACTCGATGAAGCGTCTCAACCAGCCCAACCTCATCACCATCTTCGTGGGCATCATGTTCGGCATCATTGTCGGCAGCATCAACGTAGGTTTCGGCATGAAGCTCGGCCTCGCAGGCGGTCCTCTCGTGGTGGCTATCCTCCTCAGCCGCTTCGGCTACAAGTTCAAGCTGGTCACCTACACCTCCTCGTCGGCCTCGCTGCTGATGCGCGAGCTGGGCATCTGTCTCTTCCTCGCCTCGGTGGGCATAAGCTCTGGCGCGGGTTTTGCAAAGACGGTCTTCAACACCACGGGTATGTGGTGGGTGTTGTGGGGATTCCTCATCACCATCATCCCCCTGCTTGTTGTGGCCTTCATAGCCCGCGGCAAGTATAAAATCAACTATCTCACCATCATGGGTCTTATCTCAGGCGCCTCTACCGACCCCCCCGCACTTGCCTATGCAAGCAACTCTACCGGCAGCGACGCTCCGGCCGTGGCCTACTCGACGGTCTACCCGCTCACGATGTTTCTACGCGTCGTAGCCGCCCAGGCCCTCATCCTGGCTCTCTTCTGATACAGAGAAGCTCATAACCAAATACATAATCAAGCAGACAGGCCCACGTGAATCTCCATGAAGGGCCTGTCTTCATATCCGATATCCGCTATGACAGAAAAAGAGAAAATGCTCTGCGTCATGATATACGATGCCAATTACGCCCCTCAGCTGACAGCCGAGCGCATCGAGTGTAAGGAGATGTGCCGCGACTGCAACGACCTGCGCCCCCGCGACATACCCTCGGACAGCGAGGCCGTCGGCAACCCCTGCCGTGTGGTGCGCAGGATTGCAGACTGACAAGGCCCGGAATTGCAGACCGTCCGCCGCCATAGCTCTTCCCGGGCTGTGGCGGCGGACGGTCTGTTGTGTTGTGTCAGGCCTGTGGGGCCGGTTCAGTTGTCCATGAAGACAAGGTAGACGGCTATTATCAGCAGGCTGAAGGCGAGGAAGTGATTCCAGTGGAGCTGTTCGCCCTTGAAGAGCACGAGGGCAAAGATGGTGAACACGAAGAGCGATATCACCTCCTGGACCACCTTGAGCTGCAGCAGGGAGAAGGCTCCGCCGTTCTCTATGAATCCGTAGCGGTTGGCCGGAACCATGAAGCAGTATTCCATCAGCGCCACGCCCCATGAGGCGAGTATCACCAGGCAGAGAGGTGTGTCGCTGGTTATCACCTTGAGCTCCTGCAGCTTGAGCTGGCCATACCAGGCAAAGGTCATGAAGATGTTGGACACTATGAGGAGTGCCACAGTAAGCCATCCGTTCATCTGTGAAATGTGATTGTCGGTTGTGGTGGTCAGTGTCAGAAAGCGGCCATGCGCTCGGTTGTGTCAGGCTTGGCTGTCAGGTGGTCCATCTTGCCTGAGGCAAAGCGGTCTATCAGCTCGAGATACAGCACATTGGGGCTGCGGGCTATCACGTTGCCTTTCTTGAGCGGTTCCATATAGTCGTTTCCGGCGGCCAGGTAGTCTATTGTCGCCAGTCTGTAGAGGCGCCTGGGGTCTATGGACTTGCCGTCGATGGTGACCGAGTTGACCTTGCGGGTGTCCGGGTCGTAGAGCACCCTGACGTTGCCGCTCACGCCGTTGCCTCCCTGTGCCGCCATTATCTCGAAGTTGTCTATGAGGTCCTTTCCGAGTATGTCGAGCACGACTATAGAGTTGTCGAATGGGGCTATGTCTATCAGCTCGCCTCGGGTGACGTCTCCGGCGTCGAGCGAGTTGCGTATGCCGCCCTTGTTCATGATGGCCAGGTCGGCCTTCTTGCCTGCGATCTCTGAGCCGCGCTCGCGCACGAAGTCGCTCAGGAGGTTGACCATCTCGGGCGACTTGCGCTCGAACAGGCGGGGCGACGTGCCCACGACGATGCCGCGCACCGAGTCGACCGTATGCTTGTAGGGAGCTATCATCTGTTCAAACTCGCAGCTGACGCGCGAGTCGAGGCGCGAGTCCACGGGGATGAGGCGGGCCTTCACCTTGCCGGTGGCCAGGTCGATGTCCACCTCGCCGAGCTCCTGTCCCTGCGAGCCTGTCTGCAGCACGGTGATGGTGTCTCCCTCGGCGTTGGCCACGCGCCATGCGGGCTCTCCGGCCTGCGGGTCTATCCTGGTGTGGCTGTGTCCGCCTATTATCACGTCTATGTCCTTGGATGCTTTGGCCAGGGCCAGGTCGCTGTAGTCGTTGCCGTTCTCGTATCCGATGTGGGTGATGGCCACGACGGTTGTGGCTCCGGCCTCGCGCAGTCTGGCGGCCTCGGCGTTGGCGCGCTCTATGGCGTCCTGATATCTGACGCCCTTGTAGTTGTCTTTTATGACGATGCCTTCGGGGTCGAGGTTGATGCCGATGAATCCCACGGTGTGGTCTCCGACGCGGCGCAGGGCCGAGGGCACGAAGAGGGGTTCGAGGGGTGTGCCCGTGAAGTCGTAGTTGGTGGAGAGGCGCACGGCGTTGAGCTGGCTCCACTCCTTGGCCAGCTGGTCGATGCCCTTGTCGAACTCGTGATTGCCGAGTATCTGATAGTCATACCCGAGGGCATTCATCATCTTGCGCTCCACCTCGCCGCCGAAGAGGGTGTAGTAGAGCGAGCCCTGGACGGCGTCGCCGGCGTCTACGAGCAGGACATTGCTGTGCTCGCCGCGCACCGAGTCGACGAGCACCTTGCGGCGCGCTATGCCTCCGAGGTTGTGGCGGTCAGGCTCGATGGTCGAGTGGGTGTCGTTGGTGTGGAGTATCACCAGATGGTCATCGTCGGGGCTCTCCTTGGCCGCATGGCCGCATCCGGAGAGGACAGAGATGGCCGAGGCTCCGAGACAGAGCGCCGGCAGGATGATGATGTGGCGGTAGTTCATACGTTTTTTGGGGATGAGAGATTACTGTATGTCTATGAGCTTGTGTGTCTGGAGCGAGAGGCGCCAGTAGGGGTGGGAGAGGACATAGCTTACCGTCTCCGGTATGTTCTTGCCCGAGCATGGCTGGAGGAAGTAGTGCATGGCCGCGGGCAGTTCGGAGGCTGTCTCCTCGGGGTCTGTGGCCCCGTCGTAGACTACCTTGAGCTCGTCTATGCGGCTGAGCACGACGGGTCCTCCCTTTTTGGGCGAGCAGGTCACCCAGTCGATGGCCTCGGGCAGGGGATGCGTGCCGTTGGTCTCGATCTGTATGTAGAACCCGGCCTCGTGGAGCACATCGGCCAGCAGGTCGTCCACCTGCAGCGAAGGCTCTCCGCCGGTGATCACCAGGTGTCTGGCAGGAAATGAGGCGAGGCGCTCGACTATCGCGCCTATCTCCATGGGCTCGGAGGCCGAGTGGTCCGTATCGCAGAACGGACACCTGAGATTGCATCCGCTCAGGCGCAGAAATACGGCGGGAGTGCCGGTGAAGTAACCCTCGCCCTGAAGCGAATAGAATATCTCGTTGACAGCGTAGACCTTAGACATGGCTCAAACAGCTAATTGTCAATTCTCAATTATCAATTTCATACGTCGCCACATTGCCCTCGCTCTCCTGGACATCCACGCGCCAGCAGGTAGGTATCTGGCCGCATATCCAGCGGGCTATGTTCTCGGCCGTGGGGTTGAAAGGCAGCACCTCGTTGAGGTTGGCGTGGTCGAGACGCGTCGATATCAGCGTCTTGATGTTGGTGAAGTCCTCCACCATGCCGTCGGCATTCAGCTCGCGGGCGCGGCAGTAGACTGTGATTATCCAGTTGTGGCCGTGCAGGTTAGAGCACTTGCTGGGGTACGAAAGCTCCAGACGGTGACATCCGGCCACCTCGAATCGCTTGGTGATGTAGTACATATCTCTGTCTCTCCTCTCTCTCTTATTCAATCTGTTTCACTGGTTCGAGGCCATGCTCTGCCCCGACCTTGTACATCAGCTCCACGGCCTCGCGCCTCGGGAATGCTGTGCCGCCCTCGACAAAGCGCTCTACGGCCACCTCGAGTATGGCGTTGCGTATCTTGCCCACCAGAGGGCCGCCCCCGATGCCGAAGGCCTCCATGATGTCGTTGCCGTCTACGGGGGGACGCACACTGCTTATCTCGTCGCGCTGCTTGAGGTCGGCGAGCTTGGTGCGCACGAGCCTGAAGTTGTCGAGTATCCTCTTTACCTTCTCCTTGTTTCTCGAGGTGACGTCGGCCTCGGCCAGCGTCATGAGGTCTTCGAGGTCTTCGCCGGCATATGTTATGAGGCGCCGCACGGCCGAGTCTGTCACCTCGTCCTCGACAAGGGCCGCCGGGCGCATATGCAGCTCGACGAGCTTGGCCACATAGTTCATCTTGCGGTCCATCGGCAGTCTGAGGGTACGGAATATCCTCGGCACCATCTTGGCTCCTACGAAGTTGTGGTTGTGGAATGTCCATCCTACGCGTTCGTCCCATCGTTTGGTGACGGGCTTGGCTATGTCGTGGAGCAGGGCGGCCCATCTGAGCCAGACGTTGTCCGAGACGGCGGCCACATTGTCGAGCACGGCTACGGTGTGGCCGAAGTTGTCCTTGTGGCCGCGACCGTTGATGGTCTCCACGCCGTGCATGGCCGCCAGCTCGGGAAAGATGATGGCGAGGAGGCCCGACTTGAGCAGTAGCGTGAGGCCCACCGAGGGGCGGGGAGACTCCATTATCTTGCCCAGCTCTGTGGCTATGCGTTCCTTGGTGATGATGCGGATGCGCTCGGCGTTGCGCGTTATGGCGGCGAAGGTCTCGGGCCATATCTCGAAGCCGAGCTGTGAGGCAAACCTGACGGCGCGCATCATCCTGAGAGGGTCGTCGCTGAATGTCACATCGGGGTCGAGCGGTGTGCGCAGGATGCCCCGGCGCATATCGCCGAGGCCGCCGAAGAGGTCGACGAGCTCGCCGAAGCCTTCGCGGTTCATCTTGACGGCGAGAGCATTGACGGTGAAGTCTCGGCGCGAGAGGTCTTCCTCGAGTGTCCCCTCTTCCACTGTCGGGTTGCGCGAGTCCTTGCTGTAAGACTCCTTGCGTGCGCCCACAAACTCAAGCTCGAGGTCGCGGCGCTTCACCTGTGCCGTGCCGTATGTGCGGAACACGTTGAGCTTGGCACCCCTGCCCATCCTCCGGGCCACCTCCGAGGCCAGCTCGATGCCGCTCCCGACGGTGACAAAGTCATAATCCTTGGAGGGACGCGAGAGGAAGAGGTCTCGGACACATCCCCCCACGGCATAGCAGGGCATATTTACGCTGTCGGCCGCCTCTCCTATATGATGGAAAAGCGGCTTGTCCAGGAGGCCGGCCACTTCGGCCTCGGTGCGGATATTCCGTGTTATCTGCTGTTCAGACATCAAATTCAATTATCTCCTCCGGCGCGGGTGTCAGACACTCCACGCTGTCGGGGTGTATGGCATAGGTGTTCTCGATGCCCACGGCTCCGACGTGAGGAATTACAAACTTGGGTTCGAGGGCTATGACGTTGCCCGCCTCGAGTATGTCGCGGCTGCGCGGGGCTATGACTGGCAGCTCGTTGATTTCTATTCCCAGTCCGTGGCCCATGAATCCGGCGTGCTGGCGGTGGCCCATATAGTAGGGCTTGAGGTCTGCCTCGGCCACCATATCCTCGGCCATCTTCCAGAGTTCCTTGGCCTCGAGCCCCGGCCTCATGGCCTTGCGGGCGGCCTCGTGTATGGCTATGGAGCATCTGTGGGCTCTGGCGGCGAGCTCGCCTGTGTCGCCAAGGGCATAGACGCGGGTCATGTCTGTCATGTATCCGTCATAGTTGCCGTTCATGTCCACCATCACTGTGGTGCCGGGAGTGACGGGGGTGCCGTCGGCTCCTACAGGCAGCGAGGGGTCGAGGCCCGCGCCGCCCATGGCGAAGTCGTAGGGCGACGGGGTGTCTGCGTTCTCGCCCACGAGGACATTGCCCATATACAGCTCCATGCTGTCGCCCGAGATGCGGAACTGGCCGAGGCATCCCTCGAGACGGCTCAGCCTCTCTATCTCTACCTGGAGGTCTATGTCGGTCATGCCGGGCCTGAAGAGGCCCGGTATGTGAGAGTAGACGCGGGTATGCTTGAGGCCGGAGCGCCTTATCATATCTATCTCGAGGTCTGTCTTGACGGCGCGCACCTTGCGCATCAGAGCGGATGCGTTGGCCATGCGGGCCTCGGGGAAGAGCCCCGAGAGGCGTACGGCTGCCGAGTAGGGGATATGGTCTGTCTCGAGTCCCAGCACCCCGGGCTGTCCGAGCCCGATGGCGGCGGGTATCTCTTCGGGCTTGCGGAAGAATACCACGCCGTCGCCGGTGAGGTGGACGGGGCGCCTGACAAAGAATAGGGGCATCCCCTCGGCGGGGATGTAGGCGTATCCGGCATAGACACGGCCGGTGATGTAATATATATTGGCGTTGTCAGAGATGAGGAGCGCGTCTGTCTCGCCGGCCTTCATGGCCTTGCGTATCTTGGACAGGCGCAGCTCGAACTCTTCTCTCGGCCACAGTATTATGTTGGGCTTGTCGTTGAATTCCATATCGTTGTTGCGGGG
>JAIDJD010000173.1 GCA_029052375.1 Duncaniella sp.
GGCGAAGAACGATACGGTCTGCTTGGAGCCGTCGAGCTCGGGCGAGATAGCCCAGTCGTCAGCCTGGCCGTCGTCGTAGCGGAAGAGGCTTGCAAGATACTTCGAGCCGGAGTTGGCCTGGAAGCTCTGGGCAAACTGGCCTACCACATCCTCGTCAGAAGCGTCGAATACGAAGAAGGAAGCCTTGGTCTCGCCGGGAGTTACACCGGGGATGTTGGAATCCTGGAAGCCGCCGACGGGAGAGTCGTCAACGTCAACGAAGGTCCAGTCGCCATAGGTCTGGGCGAAGGCGTCGGCGTTCTCGAAGTCTTCGGTAACGATGGGAGAGAAGGAGAGGTTGGGCTCGTTCCAGGTCAGCTTCACGCCGCCGTCGGTGGCCTCAGCCTTGAGGTCGGTGGGAGCGGGGAGGCGAGAAACCTTGGGAGCTACCACGAACTCTTCGGTCTCGTTGTTGTTCACGTCCTGGTCAGCTGCATAGACAACCTTGGCCTGGTATACGACGGGCTCGGTGGCAACCTCGGAGAACTCGCGGGCGAATGCTACGACGGTCTTGGCGCCGGGCTCGAGAACCTCGCCGGCCTTGGTGTCAACCTTCTCGCCGTCGGCATAGAGCTCGACGGTGTAGGCAGTGGCCTTGAGGACACCCTCGTTGGCAACGGTGACGTTGACATTGTAAGGTGTGGCTACAGCTACGTTGGCGGGAGCCTCGATCTTCACGGCAGCGAGGTCGTTGTCGAGGAGGTCAGCGATCTTGATGTTGTCAAAGAGGGTGAGCTTGCTCTGCTTGACCATAGTCTCGAAGCAGAACTGGATGGTCTTGCCCTTGTATGCGGCGAGGTCTACAGTCACCTTGGTCCAGCCGGGCTCGTTAGAGAAGGCGTAGATAGGTGTGGCGGGGAGCACCATGGTGTAGTCGTCGTTGAGGTCAGTGCGTACACCTACAGCTATGGTGTTGAGGTCAGAGCCTGTGATATTGAAGGTGTAGAAAGTGAGACCGGGTGTCTCGAGACCCTCGAGAGAAATCTTGCCGGAGAAGAGCATACCGCCATAGTTGAGGTAGTCTGCCTTGGACATGATGAAGGCACCGTCGTTGTCCTGGCTGGAAACGTCAGTGTAAGTTCCGTCGGGGACAAGCTGCCACTCGGCCATGCCTGCAGCACCGGGAACGGGACCAAGGCCCCAGATGTAGTTGAGGGTACCGTTGGGGAACGACTCGGCAAAGTCTGTGTAGGGCTTGCCTACGGGGAGGAAGTCAGTTACCTGGCCTTCGCCCTCGCCGCGGCGGGTGACAGCGAATACAGCATACTGCATGAACTCCTGACCGGCGGTGACAGCCTGGTAGGTGTACTCGGTGGCGCTGATGTTCTTGGCTAAAGCAACGCGGTTGTTGCCGTCGAGAGCGTAGACATTGTAGCGCACCTTGCCGGCGGGAAGCTCAGAGCCGTTGGCCATGGTGGTGACGGGAGACCAGGTTACGGTAACCTCGCCGGCCTTCTCGGCAGACTCTGTGAACGAAGCCTCTGCGGGAGCGGCGGGATAGTCGATGCCGATGTAGGCCGAAGCAGAAGCCTCGAGACCCTTGCCGTACTGGTTGTAGGTGACAACGGTGTAGGTGTACTGGCCTTCGGCGGGCACCTTCTTGTCAGTGATGGAGAATGCACGGCCGGTAGCGGCGTCGTTGAGGGTGAAGATGTTCTCAGTGCCGCGGTATACCTCAAGCTTGGTGAGGCTGGAGAGGGGCTTGCCAGTGATGTCAACCTCGGGAGTGGTGAAGTTGATGGTGGCCTCGAGAGCACCGGCGTCACCGGGGATAAGCTCGACATCGGTGGGAGCGCCGGGTACGCGGGCGTCTACACCGGCGGCAACATTGATGTTGTCAAGGTAGAGATACCAGCGGTTCTTGTCAGAGATACCGTGGAAGCCTACATAGTAGATACCGTCGGTCTCGGGGCAGAGATATGCTGTGTAGGTCTCATACTCGGTGTTGCCGATGAGGGTGGCGGGCATGAGGGTGGTGGTCATTGCCTCGGCGGTGTTGGCATCGCCCATCATCACCTCGAGCTTCTCCTTGGAGGAAGCCATGTAACACTTGGAGTCGAAGGTCAGCATGTATGCCTGGCCGCCCTTGAGCTTCATGGGAGGAGTGATGAACCAGTCGTCCATAGCCTCCTTGGTGTTGTACTGTACACGCACACCGCCGCTGTTGGCTGTCCAGGTCTTGTCGTCGCCGTTGGCGTCGATGATGGTGTAGCCATCGAGAGCGGCTTCATCAGAGAAGTCCTCAGAATAGGGAGGCAGGATGTTGCCCAGAACGAGAACGTTGGACTTGGCCTCGGCCGAGGTGTTGCCGGCGAAGGTTGCTGTCACACCGTAGGTGTAGACGGTGAGCTGCTCGGGCTCGGGGAGAGGCTGGGAGAAGAGGGTGGTGGCAAGGGTCTCGCCTACCTTCTTGCCCTCGGGATAGCGGACAACGGTATAGGTGACCTCGGCGGGGTTCACATAGCCGCCGTCGACAGATGTGGTGACGGGAGTCCATGAGAGCTCGGCTATGCCGTTGACGTATGTGGCGGTTACCTTGGTAGTCTTGGGCACACCGTTGCCGATGAACATCCCGGCCTTAGCCTTGGGGCTGTTGCCTACGTTGTTGGCAGTGATCACAACGAAGGAATACTCGCCGGCCTGGGGAGCGGTGTAGGCTGCCTCGACGGTGGCGCCGCAGGTGGTGTTGCCCTCGGCTATGACCTCGCCGTTGGCCATCACCTTGTAGGTGAGGGCGCCGGTGGCCTTGGAGCCGTCGAAGAGTGTGGTGGGAGCGGTGAACTTCACCTTGCCGGAGAGATTGCCCTCGGGGAAGAGAAGAGCGAGGTCTGCAACGGCGGCGGGAGCCTTGTCCTCAGCGGCGGGAGCGGGAATGGTGAGACCCATCACCTCGTCGTCGCCGGGGAAGCGGTAGAGGGGAGTAGCCGCGCCGGTGGCGAGGTCAACCTCTACGAGCCAGCCGGTCTCGTCTGCGGGGCAGACGTTCCAGTACATACGGCCGGTCTTGGGGTCGATGGCTGCGGAGGAGAGGTAGTTGGGTACCATGCCGGTCTCGCCTACGGTGGTGTAGGTGCCGTTTTCCTTGTTGAACTTGACAAGGGTAGAACCGGTGGCGTTGAACTTGATGCCGTAGAGGACACCGTCGGCCGTACAGGCGAGAGTGTTGAAGTTCTCGGTGATGGGGGCGATGGGGTTTACGGAGATTGTGTTATTGCCGTAGGTTACGGTAGAGAAGTACTGGCCCTGACCAGTGGCGTCGTACATGATGGCGTAGACGTTGCCGGTAGAGTGGTCGTAGGTGATGCCGCCGGGGGTGAGGCACGAAGGATCCTCGCCGATCATGGAGAATACCTGCTCGCCGCTCTCGATGTCATAGCCGGTGACAGAGAAGATCTGGAGGAAGCCCATGATGTTCTGGTAATCGTGCGCGTAGTAAACACCGTCTACGAGCACACCGCCGTAAGTGCCTGAAACGCCTTCTACAAGGAGTTCAGAAGTGCCTGTAGCGGTTGCGGGGATGGTGTAGAGACCTGCCTTGCTCTCACCGCCCCATGTGTTGGAGAATGTGACATTGCCAAACATATTGGTGGGGAAGCCTTCGGCAGAGCCGAAGGGACCCTGGAGGGCCTTGGCTGTGGGAGCCTGCAGACCTGAGACGCCGAACGAGAGAGCGTTGGCGCCGCGGTAAGTGCGCACCCTGCCCTGAAGCTGGTTGACCTCAGTGGGACGCTCTGCGGCAACGGCCGTCACAGAACGGTTGATGCCTGTACTCACCTTTGCCAATTCCTGGGGAGCGGCGGCCACAGAGAGTGTGGCTGCACCTGCAAGGAATGTCGAGAAGAATCGTGTAAGAATTGTTCTCATAGATAGATGATGGTTGGTTTCTGAAGGTTAGACACCGACCGCCTGCCGAAACCTTTCACAGAGCGGCCAGTCGAGATTAAAAGGATTTGATCGTGTATATTCTATTATCTGTATATATCCGTCAGGCTCTCCCTGCGCGGCCTGAGGCCGCGCAGGGAGGCTTGGTATGCATAGCCTTGGTTAATTATCGTTATATATTATATAATGTCAGAGTACAATCTTGTGTGTTTCAGAGGGTGTGGAGACTATATAGACACCACGCGAGGGGAGGACCACCTCGGTGCCGCGGCCTATGAGGCGGCCGGCGATGTCGTAGACCGAGGCGAGGGCACCGTCGGTGACAACGGTGAGGCCGCTGACTGTGAAGGAGTCATTGGCGGCGATGTCAGCGATGCCGGACTCTCCGACGGTGACCACCTGCATCTCGGCCGAGGGGCGCGAGAGGAGAGTGCCGTCAGTGGCTGTCACCCTGTACCAGTATGTGGTGGCGGGGGCGAGGCCCTCTATCCTGAGGCTGCCGATGTTGCCTGTGCTGAGCGAGTCGTAGCCCTTGAGAGGCTTGTCCTCGGAGGTGACGCCATAGGAGATTTCGATGTCGTCGATGGCCACGGCGCCCTTGCCGGAGTTGCGCTTGAGCTCAATGCGGGCCTGGCGCGCGCCGGGGACAGAGACATCCACCTTGCTGACTGTGCCGCCGAGGGCGGTGACCACGGGAATCTCTGCCACGCTCTGCCATTTCCCGTCGACGAGGACAGAGACAGTGAGGCCGTCTGAGGCTCCGCTGCCGTTGCCGCGGTGCCAGAATGTGACGGTGTGTATATCCTGGCCGAAGAGGGGCGACTCGATGCGGTCCGAAGTCTTGCCGAGGCGGAGCGAGGGGATGGCCTTGCCCGAATAGGACTCCATGGCATACGAGCCGGCGGTGTTGGCGGCCCAGCCTTCAGGGAGCCTGGAGACGCCGTCGGTGAAGTCGCAGACAGAGCTGAGGGTGCCGGTCATCTCCTTGACATATACGGAGAGGAGATAGTCAGAGGCTATGTCGAGCATGGTCCAGCGGGCTGTGAAGCCGTGCTCAGACACTTCCTCGGCCTCGAGAATCTCGGGGACTATCTTGTTGAGGGGCACGGGGCCGGTGGTGACGGTGATTTCGTTAGACTCCTCGCTCTGCTCCCAGCCTGTCGAGACGGCTACGGTGTAGAAGTAGGTGTTGCCTGCCTCAAGGCCTTCGATGCGCCATGTGGTGGCTGTGCCCACGTTCTTGTGGTCGTATCCAGGGAGATATTGCTTGGCATCGGAGCCTTCGGCACGGGTGTAGACCGAGAGGCGGTAGGAGGCGTCGGCCACGGGCTTCCACGCGGCGGTGAAGCTCTCGTCGTCGCTCTCGGGAGCCTCGAGGGCCACTGTGCCCGACAGGGGCACGTCACGGCCGCCGAGGGCCTTGAATGTGATGATGCCGCCGTTCTCGGCTATGTCGGTGAGAGGCTTTTCGAGGGCCTGGCCGCTCCACGTCTTCATGTTGGGGGTGCCGGTGTCGGTGAACGAGGTCTTGTTGGAGGTGCCGGGGAAGGCGTCTCCGGCGCGCGAGCTCTCGCTCTGTGTGCCGTCGGCCTCCTCGATGTCCACATACTGGTGAGAGGGCGTGTTGTTTACCTTGTTGGAGTTCCAGACGCTCTCGTTATAGTCTATGTGCCATACGAGCATACCGTGGCCGGGGATATACCTGTCCCACGAGACCTTCTGGCGGTTTTCGATCAGGAAAAACTCGTTGGCCTTGGGTGTCTTGATGATGCCGGCCATGTTGGTGCCTATGGGCTCGAGGGTGGCGTTGACGGGGACGCTCACCTCGAGGGGCTCCATCCATCCGAGGGCATAGCGCTCGAAGGCTCCGTAGAGGGGCGGGGTGCAACCGTTGTTGTTGTAGGGGCCGTAGTCCATGCACGACCATGCCCCGGGGGTGAAGGAGGAGGTGTAGGATGTGGCGTAGAGGTCGGGGAGACCCATGACGTGAGAGAACTCGTGGATGAAGGTGCCCACGCCGTCGGGGCGTCCGCTCTCGTACTCGTTGGAGCAGGCATAGCGCGAGACGCGCACGCCGTCGTACTCGGGCTGGTAGCCGATGCCATACTCGACGTTCCACGCGTGGGGCCATACAGACTCGGCGGGGCCTCCGGAGGCTTCGCCGCGGCCGGCATAGAAGACAAATACGTTGTCTACCTCGCCGTCGCCGTCGCGGTCGTACTGCGAGAAGTCGATGACGCCGTCGAGGAGGTCGCAGGCCTCCTTGACCATGTCGGCGGGACGCTGGTCGTCGCCACTGTAGCCGTTGCCGCCATAATAGGCGCGGTTCTGGCTGAGGGTGACGGGGCCGTAGACGTCAAATTCGGGGTCGAACTGGCCCATGGAGCTCTCGAGGAAGAAGTCTCGGGCCGAGCCGGTGCCGCCGTAGGAGGAGAAGCCCTCCTCGTTGAGCATACGGTAGAAGTAGTCGTAGGGGTTGGAGAGGGTCATCTTGACATCCTTGTATTCGACAAGGATGACGAGGCCCTTCTGCTTGCCGCTGGCGGGGAAGTGTGTGCCGGGGAAGAGGCCGGGGCCGGGGGCCGCCTT
>JAIDJD010000174.1 GCA_029052375.1 Duncaniella sp.
GAGCCGTGCGCTATGCGCGCCATCCCCTTGTCTATCTTGTCGAGGCCGCCGACGACATCTGTTACGAGATAATGGACATCGAGGACGCCCACAAGCTCAAGATACTCTCCACGGCCGAGGTGATGTCCCTGCTGCTCTCTTACTTCGGCGAGGAGCGCCGCGGGAGCATCCTCAGGATGATGGACCGCGTCGAGGATCCCAACGAGAAGATAGGATACCTGCGCTCGTGCATCATAGGCCGGCTTGTCTCATGCTGTGCCGACACCTTTGCCGCCCACGAGGATGAGATTCTGGACGGCTCGTTCGAGGGTTCGCTCATCGACCATATGCCCGAGCGCGAGCGCGAGGCCTACCGTGCCTGCGAACAGCTCTCGTGGGACAAGATTTATTGCGCTCCCGACGTCGTCGAGCTCGAGATTGCCGGCACACGCATCATCACATTCCTCATCCACGAGCTTGTGACAGCCGTCACCAACCCCGACCTCAACTACTCCCGGCTGCTGCTCTCCAAGGTCCCGGAGCAGTATCAGACAGACTCGGCCGACCTCTACGGCAAACTGCTGGCTGTCCTCGACCATATCTCGGGCATGACCGATGTCTATGCTCTCGACCTCTACCGCCGTCTCAACGGCATAAGCCTGAAAATCAATAATTGACACAGATACACCTATGCAATATATACTGAGAATCGCAATTGCCCTGGCCCTCGCCCTGGTGTTCTCGCCGGCGGCGTGGCCGATAAGCATAGAAGATGTCCCCAATGTCCATGTGGCCGACCGCTCGCGCTATGTCTCCGACCCCTCGGGGATACTCTCTCCGCAGACCCGCGACGCCCTAGACGCCAAGCTCGGCGCTCTCTGGCGGGCCACTTCTGCCGAGGTCGTGGTGGTGACCGTAGACCGCATAGACGGCAATCTCACCCCCGAAGAGTTTGCCACCGCGCTCTTCGAGAAGTGGGGGATAGGAAAGAGCGACAAGGACAACGGCCTGCTGATACTGGTCTCGCGCGACGACCGCGCCGCGCAGATACGCACAGGCTATGGCGTGGAGGGCATCATCCCTGACATCACAGCCGGACGCATCCTGCGTGGCGAGATGTTCCCGCGCTTCCGCGAGGGCGACTATGACGGCGGAGTGACAGCCGCGGTGGACGCCGTCGACGCCCTGCTGCGCAATCCCGAGGCGGCCGCCGAGGTTGCCTCGAAATATGCCAACGACTCGCGCCGTGCCGAT
>JAIDJD010000175.1:0-4057 GCA_029052375.1 Duncaniella sp.
TTGGCGTGGTCTGAGCAATGCACTTCCGGGGCAGTGGGGTGCTTGTTCTGTACGGTCTCCCCACGTTTGGATTGGCATGGTCTGAGCAACCTGCTTCCGGGGCTGGTGGCAATTTGCAGACAAAAAACGGCGGGCCGATGTGGTCGGCCCGCCGGTATGGAGGGGGGAATTATCGTTGGTCTTCAGTAAATGGTCATTGCTAAATTCTCAATTTTCCATTCTAAATTCCCAATTCTCAATTCTCAGAGGATAACCTTTGTCACCTTCGAGCCCTGGCGCTTGATATAGAGGCCAGACGAGGGGTTCTCGACGCGGATGCCCTGGAGGTTGAAGTATTCGACAGGAGCGTTCTCGTCGGCGGCTATCTCTGTGAGGCCAGATTCGTCATACTCCAGTATCTTGTCAGAGGGGATGAAGATGACATTCTCCACCTGGCCGTTGGTCTTGTTGAGCAGGTAGACTATGGCGTTGACGTTTTTGGATTTGCTGATGCCGGAGAGTTCCATCATGTGGTTGAACTCGTTCTCCTTGCCTGCCTGGATTGAGGCGGGGACAGAACCCTCGATGCCCTGGAATGTGTCGAGGGTGCGGGCCACGTCGTTGTAGATAGTGGAGACGCTGCTGCCCTTCTTCTCCCAGCCGCCCACGTCGTAGGATGCGCCGGAGTAGTAGTTGGCCTGGGTGTAGGGGCCTACTTTGTCCTCGGTTGCGGCGAACGAGAGGATGTATGGGTGTCCGGCCTCGTAGTCGAATACAAACTCGGTCTTGGCCTTGAAGAAGAGCTTGGTGTGCTCGGCGTTGCCCCACATCACCTCGGACTGTACGGTGTTGAGGGCGGGCACGGAGTGGATGGACTGATACCATTCTTCCATCTCGGCGGGGCCTCCGAAGCCTGTCTCATACTTGCGGTTGATGACTCCTGAGGGGTAGCCGCTGATATAGGCCCTCTCGAAGTCTGCCCACGAGGATGTGTACATGGGGTCGGGGCCTTGGCCGTTGCCATGCACTGCCACACAGGCCACGGTGCCGTCTGTATACTTCTCGCGGAGATACTCGAGGCTCCAGATGCCGCGGGGGCAGTAGCCGCAAAAGACGGATGTGCCCTCTTCCACCACCATGTTGCGCGAGTAGCCTGCGCCCTTGGGGATGATGACCACCGAGCTCGAGCCGGTGTTGGCAGGGTCTATGTTGTCCTTGCCGTTCACCTTGTCGATAGAGATGGTGACGGGCTGGGGCTCCTTGCCGGGGGTGGGATAGGTGGCGCCTGAGAGGGCCACTGTGCGGGTGTTGTTGGAGGCGAGGGCCTCGGCGAGGTCATAGTGGGCCTGTGCGGGAGCCTCGTCGCCCACGGTGTAGGTATAGTCGATAGAGGTGATGGCGTTGCCGCCCGAGTTCTTGAGGCTGACCTCGATGGCGAATGGTGTGTTGGCCTGGGCTACCTCGTCGGCGGCCACGGCGCTTACTGCGGCCAGGTTCTCGGGGATGTTGTCGCCTGAGATGACACAGCCCACGCACATGAAGCCATAGTCGTCAGTGGCGTTGCGCCACACCCAGGGCGAGGTCGATTTGTCGCGGGTGGCTATCCAGCCGCCTGCGTCGTCGCCTGCGGGACGCGACAGGCCGTCATAGACGAAAAAGTAGTCGTTGGCGGTCTTGGGTGTGCCCGAGACGCCTACCACATATCGCTTGCCGGCCTCGATGGTGACGGGTGTGGAGAGGGTGATGCTGCACTTTGTGAACTTGTTGGTCGAGGCAAAGGTGCCGCGGCGCACGATGGGGGCGGCGTCGAAGTCGTTGGCGATAAAGCCGGTGTACATCGACACCTGGTTGCTGTTTGTAGAGCTGTTGCCTCCGGTATAGAAGGTTATCTGCGTTATCTGGTTGCCTGCATAGAGGGTGGCCAGCTCTGGAGAGATCTCGAAGGCCATGGCGCTCTCCTTGCCGGCACCGCCTTCGAGCTTGAAGGCTCCTTCGGGCTCGCCGGCCATGGTGAAGTCAAGAGTGCCTGCGGCGCGCTGGGGTGGTGTGGCTGTCGACTGGCGGTCGGCACGGAGGGTGTTCTCTGCCTGGCTGAGAGATACCGGGCTCTTGCGGAGGCTCAGAGGCCCTGCTGCGGCGGTCGTCACCGCGGCACAGGCCAGGAGGGTGAGTAAAGTTTTGTTCATATCGTGGTTGTTTGGATAGATACGATAATATTTTAGTGCAAAGATATATTTTTTATAAATATTTACCAAAAAAGAGAACGTTTTTGTTTTGAATCTGTTTGAAGTTTCTTCTTTTATACATTTTTAATACCGTCAGGATGAAAAAAGCTGTATATTTGCGGACAGAATAGACACCGGACTTTCTTTCCTCTTTCCCGCTATACGGCTGACATATCTCATAATACATCGACATAACTGATAACCATACAAACAAAAATGAAACCATACGTAGTAGGTATAGACATAGGCGGCACCAACACCGTCTTCGGCATAGTGGATGCCCGCGGCCAGGTGATAGCCAGTTCTTCCATCAAGACTCTCAAGCACAGCGACGTCAACGACTATATAGAAGAGCTGTATCAGGGCGTGATGCAGCTGATGCAGGGCCACGACGCCGTCGACAAGGTGAACGGCATCGGCATCGGCGCCCCTAACGCAAACTATTACACCGGCGTGATAGAGAAGCTGGTCAACATCCCTTGGCCCACCCCGCTGCCCCTGGCCAGGATGCTCAGCGATAAGTTCGGACTCCCCGTGTCCATCACCAACGACGCCAACGCCGCCGCCATAGGCGAGATGACCTACGGAGCCGCCCGCGGCATGAAGAACTTCATAATGATAACCCTCGGCACCGGCGTCGGCTCGGGCATCGTCATCAACGGCCAGCTTGTATATGGCAGCGACGGCTTTGCAGGCGAGCTTGGCCACGTGATAATGAAGCGCCACAACGGCCGTCTCTGCGGATGCGGCCGCACGGGATGTCTCGAGGCCTACTGCTCGGCCACCGGCGTGGCCCGCACCGCCCGCGAGTTCCTCGAGATACGCAAGGACGACTCCCTGCTGCGCAATATCCCTGTAGACCTCATAACATCCAAGGACGTCTACGACGCCGCCATGAGCGGCGACAGCCTGGCCAGGGAAATCTATGAGTATACAGGCACCATCCTCGGCGAGGCCTTCGCCGACTTCACCACATTCTCCTCGCCCGAGGCCATCATCCTCTTCGGTGGTCTGGCCAAGAGCGGCGATCTCCTGCTCAAGCCCATACGCGAGTCTATGGAGAAGAATATGATGAATATGTTCAAGGGCAAGGTCAAGGTGATTCTCTCCGAGCTCAAGGAGGCCGACGCCGCCGTGCTCGGAGCCTCGGCTCTCGGCTGGGAGGCCAAGCCTGTGCCCGCGCCCGTCCCCGCTGTTGTCGACGCCGCCCCCGCCCCTGAAGTGGCCGAGTGACGCCCTCCGTCATAAAATAAACATCTGCCCCCTGCGAGACACGTCTCGCAGGGGGCAGATGTTTTATAGTGTCGTAAGTCTTATTAGTTATCAGTCGTAAGCCGTAAGCCTCAAGTCATCAGTAGTATAAGTCTTTCTACTTTCAACTCTCAACTCTCAACTTACCTTACGTGTATCTTGCCGGTAGAGCGGTTGCCGTCGGTGGCTGTGACGGTATAGATATATACCCCGGGGCGCAGCGAGTGGGTGTCCACAGTGCCCGAGCCGTTGACCTTGGCGGCCAGCACCTGGGTGCCGGTGATGGAGTAGAGCGAGATGGCGGCCTGGCCGTTGACGTTGTACTCAAGACCGGCCTGGGTGTAGCGGACGCTCTTGGCGGCCTCGACCTTGGAGAGCGACGAGACGTTGGGACCCATGACGATATTGAAGGTCACGAGGGTCTCGGGATATGCGGTGTCCATAGCCTTGATGGTGGCGGTCACCACAGGATACTCCTCGCCGGTGAAGGTGGGGTTCATATACTCGAACTGGAGGGGGAGCATATCGCCGGTCTGTATCTTGACATTGTTCTTGGTGACGGTGGTGCCCGACTCGCAGAGAGCGCCGCAGCACATCTGGAT
>JAIDJD010000175.1:4067-14659 GCA_029052375.1 Duncaniella sp.
TTTCTACACCGTTATCATGGTCGGCCGCGCCTTATTGTTTAAGAGACAGCCGCAGCACATCTGGATGGTCTGGCCGGAGGTACACTCGGCCACAACCTGAATCTTGGACGAGTAGATGTCTGTGGTGAGGAAGAGGCTGGGGTCGTAGGTGAGCATCTTCATGCCGCCTCCGAGTTCCTGCACCTTGATGTCAGAGAAGTAGACGGTAGAGCCCGGGGTGATCTTCTGGTCGCCCATATAGAATGTGAGCTCTCGGGCGCTGACAGTGCCTCCGAGAAGGGCGATGAGGAGTAATGCGTAGAGTTGCTTCATATGCGGATGATTTTTGTTGGTTTCGTGTCCGGTGATTTGAATATAACGTCCGGGGAGGCTCAGTTGTTCAGCGCCACCCTTGCGGCGGTGGCCTGGAGCACACCCTCGCTCTCAGTCTCGACAAAGGCGACAACGGAGAGGTTTGAGGTGTCCCACCGCTCGGTGGCGGTGTTGCGGACGGCCTGGCTGTAGGTCAGAGTCTGCGGCTCGCGCATGGTGAGCGACACGGGCGTGCCGTCCACGCCGTCTACGGCACAGCGGTAGACATTGTCGTGTATGTAGTCCGGGATGAGGCCCTGGCCGTTGGAGAGCTGATAGGCTGTGATGCCGCTCTCCACCACCCATACGTGGAGGGTGCCCGAGACATTCTCCTGAGGGTCGAGCGTCACGCTGACGGCTATCTCGCCGGGAGCGTCGGGGAGGATGTCGGCCTCGACCTCCACGCCGAGGCGAGAGGGCTCTGAGAGCTGGCGGCGCACGGCGTCGGCCCATGCGTCGGCCTCGAGCGTGCCTCCGGTGCGGTTCACGACGCCGGTGGGATATGCCGTGATGCCCCAGCGTGCGGCCATCGCGTCGCCCTCGGGCTGTGCGAGGCCGATGAAGTCGGGATACTTGGTCAGCTCTGTCTTGACGGAGAAGTGTCCGGCGTGGATAGAGACGGGGATGATGTTCTCGGGATACTGGGCCGCGAGGCGGTCGAGCACCTCGTGGGCGGCGGGACAGTTGACGCAGTTCTGGCCGGTGAAGTCCTCGATGAGGACGGTGCGGGCCACCTCGACGGGCTTTGTGGGTATGAAGCGGTCATACTCTTCCACTCCGCCGCAGGATGTCATGGCGGACCCGAAGGCGATGATGGCTGAGAATATGGAGAGAATCTGATTCTTCATCTTTTACGCTTTAGAAATTGTAGGTATAGGCCATGCGGAAGCCTCTCGTGGCCTGGACATAGCGGCAGACTCCGCCCGAACAGTCAAAGCCTGCGCGGGTGCGCCCGTAGCTGAGCTGGAGACGGTTGGAGCGGTAGTTGCCTGCGAGGCCGAACATATAGTAGTGTGTGCCCTCGCCGCCGCAGTTCCACATATCCGAGGCGGTCACCATCAGATAGGGGGCCACCGAGAGCTCGAGCAGGCCGTAGGCCCAGTCTTTCCGGTCCTGGCGGGTGTGGAGATACTGGAGCTCGTTGCGGAGGGTGAAGCGGTTGTCGATGCGCCACTTGGTGTCGAGCACAAAGATGTTGGAGCGGACCTTGCCGCCCTTGCCTTCTATCACGGTGCGGTTGCTCATCTGGTTCATGTAGAGGAACGTCATCGAGAGCGAGCGCGAGATTTTCTTGTCGACGGTCAGGTTGATGTCATGGTAGAAGTGCTCGCCCATGCCGAAGACCGAGGGGTGGAAGCCGTCGGTGCCCGAGAGGTCGTTGACGGTGTTGGAGTACCGGCCCATGTGGTCGAGCCCGCGGATATACGAGCCGTTGAGCTTGATTTTGGTGCCGTACTTGCCTCCGAGGGGTGTCTTGCGGGGGATGGTGTATGCGGCCGTGGCCTGGAAGGCCCACTCGCCCGGAGCCGCCTGGGTGGCATAGGGGTAGAGGGCCGGCAGCGAGTATGTGTGCTGGAAGGTGAAGGCGGGCATATTGTTGAGGAAGGCCGACGAGCCCGAGTTCATCCTCAGCGAGCGGAAGGCCATGTTCTCCGAGCGCTTGGCCTGGGCCTGTATGCTGAGGCCCTTGCGCGAGTAGGTGGCCGAGAGCATGGCCGCCGTGCCCTTGCCGTAGCTGTAGTCGTTGTCGAACGAGGGGTCCTGGCCCTTCCAGGCAAACTCGCCCAGAATGCTGACGTTCCCCTTGGACCACTGTGTGCGCAGGTCCCACGCCCCTACGGTGTGGGGCAGGTTGAGGCGCTGGTCGTGGCCGGGACGCATTATGGTCTGGTCGTCCTCGTGCTTGAGCACGTAGGAGGCGCCTATCATCCAGCTGACGCCGCGCGAGGCTATGCTCTTGGAGAGCTGCTCGAAGTTGAGCTCGGCATTGGCGCCGTAGACCTGGGCAGACTTCTTCCAGTCCCAGTAGCGGCGCTGGAGGCCGCCGAGCAGGGTGAGGTTGAGGCCGGGGACGCCTGTGTATTTGAGGCGGCCGCCGCGTATCGAGTTGTCTATGCCGAGCGAGCGCTCCTGATAGGTGCGCAGGATGAATCCGCTGCCAAACTGCTCGTAGAAGTCGCCTGCGGTGAGCTCAAACCCCTTGTAGCGTCCCTTGACATATATGTTGGGGACGCCCCAGCCCTTGAAGTCGGGCTCGTAGCCGGGCAGGGGCCAGCGCATGAACTCCACTCTGGCGCCGGCGTCGACGTAGCGCGAGATCATGTTGAGGTCGGCGTACGAGTTGAAGAGTATCTTCTGATTGTATTTCTCTGTGCCGATGGCGTCGTCCTCCTCGGGGAAGAGGCCGTCAAACTGCACGGCGCCGTGGAAGGCCGCGCCGTTCTCGCCCCCGACAGTGAAGGCCGAGGCGGGCACGGCGGCCGAGAGCGCCAGAGCGGACGCCAGAGCTATGGAGCTGAACTTTCTGAGCATCTATGGTAGGGGATAGGGGGGTCTTGGATTTATTCTGCCTTGAGCGAGCGTATCTTGCGTATCACCTCGTCTTCCGAGCCGTCGGTGTAGCCCGAGTGAGAGAGCACGATGTTGCCCTTGCCGTCCACCACGAGCATATGGGGCACGCTCTGGATGCCGAGCGAGCGGAAGAAGTCCTGGTTGGAGTCGAGAAGCACCTCGTAGTCCCATCCCTCGGCGTCGACAAGAGGCTTGACCTTCGAGACGTTCTGGGCCTCGTCGATGGAGACGATATACATCTTCATGCCTGTCTCGTCCTGCCAGTCGGGATAGACCTCGGATATGGCCTTGAGCTCGCGCATACAGGGCTTGCACCATGTGGCGAAGAAGCTGATGGCAAAGGGTTTGCCGTCGTTGGAGAGGGCCGCGGTGTCTACGGTTTTGCCTGTCAGGTCCTTGACCGGAACCGAAGGCAGCTGGGCTGAGGCGCTGAAAGCAGCGGCTATCGCTATCGCAAGCGCTGTGATTGAGCGTAACATAGGGGTATTTGGTTAGAATAATGCGCAAAATTACATAAAAATGCTCAAAAAACGAACTGTTTGCTATGAAAATTTATGGCTTCGGCCCTGTGCCGCCCCCCGGAGGCTCCGAGGCCGGAGGGCAAGGCGGTATGCAGGCATACGAAATCGGCCAGGCCGTGTACCGGAGAGGTACACGGCCTGGCCTTTTTATGTGTCGGTCTCAGCCGCGGGTCAGAGGGTCACGCTGGTCTTGACGCCGCCCTTCGAGGAGGGGGCGAGGGTGAGGCCGTAGGTGCCGGGACGGGTGGAGAGACGCTGGGTCTTGTGGTCGAAGGTGGCGAAGTCCACGGGGGTGAGGGTGAACTCTACCGTGCGGGTCTCGCCCTTGGGGATGGAGACGCGGCGGAATCCGCGGAGGTTCTTGACGGGCCCTGTGGGGTCTGCGTCAGAGGAGACGTAGAGTTGCACCACCTCGTCGCCGTCCATCGCTCCGGTGTTGGAGACGGGGATGGAGACGCGCACATTCTGGCCCTCGCGGGCCACCGAGGGCTTGCCGTAGCTGAATGTGGTGTAGCTGAGACCGTGGCCGAAGGGGTAGAGGGGCTCGCCCTTGAAGAAGCGGTAGGTGCGGCCGTCCATGGAGTAGTCTTCGAAGTCGGGAAGCTGGGCGTCCGAGGCATAGAAGGTGACGGGGAGGCGTCCGGCGGGGTTGTAGTCGCCGAAGAGCACCTCGGCCACAGCCTGGCCGCCGGCCTGGCCGGGATACCATGCCTGGAGGATGGCCGAGCATATAGAGTCTTCGGGCGCGAGGGCCACGGCCGAGCCCGAGCAGTTGACAAACACCACCTTCTTGCCGGCGTCGACAGCCTTCCTGACCATCTGGCGCTGGACAGAGGGGAGCTCTATGGTCTCGCGGTCGCCGCCGCGGAATCCGGGCACGGAGACCTTCATCTCCTCGCCCTCGAGCTTGGGCGAGATGCCGCCGGCAAAGATGACGACGTCGGCGTCGGCAAAGTCTATCACCTCGCGCGAGGGGGCCAGAACGTCAAACTTGAGCGTGGCCTCGCCCTCGTAGTGGCGGAAGTCGAGAGCTATCTCTACGGGGACGCCCTTCTTGCCCCGGAACATATAGCTGCCTGTGTGGGCGTTGCGGCCGCCGGGCTCGCGGCGTATCACCTCGCGTCCGTCCACGGTGACAACCTCGCGGCCCTTGGCGCCCTTGAGGTCGATGATATAGTCGCCGTCCTCGGAGGGGACAAAGCGTCCTGTGTAGCGGGCCGAGAAGTCTTCGAGGGCCACGCCGGGCGCGAAGACGGTGGCGCCGCCGGTGTCGAAGCTGAGGGGGAGGGTATAGGCGGCCTCGGCCGCGGGGGCGGAGGCGCCTGCCTCGCCGTTCCAGTAGGTGGCCTTCATGCCGCCGTCAAAGAGGTTGAAGACAGAGACCTTGTCCGAGCTGACCACGTGGTCGCACCCGCGGATATATCGGGCGTCGGGGGCATACTCGCGGATGCCGTCGAGGATGGTGGTGGTGAAGGATGGGAATCCGTTGTAGTTGCCCCACTGCATGGCCGAGTCGGCGGCGTTGGGGCCCATCACAAGCACCTTGAGCCTCTTGTTCTTGTCCAGGGGGAGGATGCCGTCGTTCTTGAGCAGGGTCATCGACTTGCGGGCCATGTCGAGGGCTATGCGGCGGTGTTCGGGGGTGTCTACGGTGGTCTCGGGGGTGAGGTTGTCCCAGGGTGTGGCGGCCGAGTCTATCTCGCCCAGGCGGAAGCGCTCTGTCAGCACCCTGAGCAGGGCCTGGTCTATGTATTTCTCGTCTATGAGGCCCTGGTCGTAGGCCTTGCGGAGTGTCTTGAAGAGGGGGCCGCACTCGAGGTCGGTGCCAGACATCACGGCGTCGGCTCCGGCCTCGGGCTCTGAGGCGTGGGTGTGGTGGCCCCAGTCGACAACGAAGTCGCGCATGGCCCAGCAGTCGGTGACGATGACGCGGTCATAGCCCCACTCGTCGCGGAGTATCTGTGTGAGGAGCTTCTTGTTGGAACAGCAGGGCTCGCCCTCGTAGCGGTTGTAGGCACACATCACCTGGGCCACGCCCGAGTCTACGAGCACCTTGAACGACGGGAGGTATGTCTCCCAGAGGTCGCGGGGGTCGATGTTCTTGGCGTCGAAGGTGTGGCGGTTCCACTCGGGGCCGCTGTGCACGGCAAAGTGCTTGGCTCCGGCGAGGGTCTTCATGTAGGGCGCGTCCTTGGGGCCCTGCAGTCCCTCGACCACGGCCACACCCATCCTCTGTGTCAGGTAGGGGTCTTCGCCGTATGTCTCCTGGCCGCGTCCCCAGCGGGGGTCGCGGAATATGTTGATGTTGGGGGTCCAGAACGCCAGGCCCTCGTAGCGCCTGATGCCTCCGCGCTTGCGGAATCCGTTGAACTTCGCACGGGCCTCGTCGCTCACCATCTCGAAGGCCTCTCCTACGGCGTCGTCGTCAAAGGTGGCGGCCATGCCTATGGCCTGGGGGAGCACGGTGGCTGTGCCTGCGCGGGCCACGCCGTGGAGAGCTTCGCTCCACCAGTTGAACTGAGGCACACCGAGGCGCTCTATGGCAGGCGAGGCGTCCATCATGAGTGAGATTTTCTCGTCGAGGGTCATGCGGTCTATGAGGGCCTGGGCCTTCTCGCGGCTCGCATCTGCACCCTGGGCCGCCGCTCCGAGCCCGAGGAGGGCGCCAAGCAGCATCAGTGACAGTTTTTTCATGGAGTCAGTCAGAGGTTTTTGGGGGTTAGTGTATCTGCAACACAAAGATAATGCTAAAATCTCTAATTTTCAAAAATATTCATCAAAAAAACATCATATCAGGAGCGGCATTGC
This sequence comes from Duncaniella sp., assembly GCA_029052375.1. Taxonomy (GTDB): domain Bacteria; phylum Bacteroidota; class Bacteroidia; order Bacteroidales; family Muribaculaceae; genus Duncaniella. The sequence goes on from JAIDJD010000175.1 coordinate 10,319, forward strand.
AATAGTTGCCGCGCTCGGGATATGATGTCTTTCGTTATGGCCGGCGCGATTTGTCGCGCCGCTGTATCATCCTTGCCTCACTTCCTGTGGGCCAGCATATACTGTGCTATCTGGACGGCGTTGAGGGCGGCGCCCTTCTTGATCTGGTCTCCGACGAGCCAGAAGGTCAGTCCGTTGGGGTTGGCGATGTCCTTGCGGAGGCGTCCTACGTAGACGGGGTCTGTATCGGCGGCGTCGAGAGGCATGGGATAGACCTTCTCGGCGGGATTGTCCACCACGACAAGGCCGGGGGCCTTCTCGAACGCCTCGCGCACGGCCTCTGTCGCGAGGGGCTGCTCGGTCTCTACCCAGACGGCCTCGCTGTGGGCCCTAACGACGGGGACGCGCACACAGGTGGCGCTGACGCTGAGCTCCGGGGCGTGCATTATCTTGCGGGTCTCGTTGAACATCTTCATCTCCTCCTTGGTGTAGTCGTTGTCGGTGAAGACGTCTATCTGGGGGATGAGGTTGTAGGCCAGCTGGTATGCAAACTTCTCTACCGTGGGCTTCTCGCCCTTGCCGAGCTCTTCGTACTGCTTGACCAGCTCGTCCATGGCCGAGGCGCCGGCGCCCGAGGCGGCCTGGTATGTGGCCACGTGCACGCGGGTGATGGGCGAGAGGTCCATGATGGGCTTGAGGGCCACCACCATTATTATAGTGGTGCAGTTGGGGTTGGCGATGACGCCGCGGGGAGCGTCGAAGGCGTCGTCTCCGTTGACCTCAGGCACAACCAGAGGCACGTCGGGGTCCATGCGGAAGGCCGACGAGTTGTCTATCATCACGGCGCCGCGGGCGGTGATGACGGGGGCATACTCGCGCGAGACACCTGCGCCCGCCGAGGTGAAGGCAAAGTCGACGCCCTCGAAGTCGGCCTCCTCCTTGCGCAGGAGGCGCACGGTGTATTCCTTGCCGCGGAATGTGTACTTGCGTCCGGCCGAGCGCTCCGATCCGAAGAGGAGGAGCTCGTCTACGGGGAAGTTCTGCTCGTCGAGCACACGGAGAAACTCCTGTCCTACGGCGCCGCTGGCGCCTACGATTGCTACTTTCATCTGTCTGGGTAAATCTTTGTTTGCTGGTACGTATATAATACTATGTATGTCACTCGCTGTACATCTTCTCGATGAGGTCGGCATACCGCTCCGTCACGACGCGGCGGCGCACCTTGAGGGTGTTGGTCAGCTCGCCGTCGCCCATCGAGAACTCGCGCGGCAGCAGGGTGAAGCGCTTGATCTTCTCGAACGATGCCATCCCCTTCTGGAGCTTCTCGAGACGGTCGGCCATCATCCTGTTGACGTCTGGGTCGGCCGCAAGCTCGTCGGCCGTCGAGGCCTTGAGGCCGTTCTCCTTGGCCCAGAGGCGGAGCATCTCGTAGTTGGGCACTATGAGGGCCGAGACAAACTTGCGCCTGTCGCCTATGGTCACCACCTGCTCGATATACTTGTCTGTGCCGAGGGCACTCTCTATGGCCTGGGGGGCTATATACTTGCCGTTGCTGGTCTTGAAGAGGTCTTTGATGCGGTCTGTGACGTAGAGGTTGCCCTCCTTGTCGATGCGTCCGGCGTCGCCTGTGCGCAGCCAGCCGTCCTCCGTGAAGGCCTCGGCCGTGGCCGCGGGCTTGTTGTAGTAGCCGCGCATATTGCTCAGGCTCTTGACCTGTATCTCGTCGTTCTCGCCGATGCGCACACTGACGTTGGGCAGGGTGGTGCCGACGCTGCCCACGGCGAATCCCTCGGCGGGAAAGCAGGTCACCGTGGCGGTGGTCTCCGAGAGGCCGTAGCCCACCATCAGGAAGATGCCGCACGAGTGGAAGAAGTCTACGAGGGTGTCGGACACCGGGGCGCCCGCGGTCGGGTAGATGTTGGGATTGGGGATGCCGATGGCCTTGCGGAGCTTGGCAAAGATGCGGGCGTCGAAAAACTGATAGCTCTTCTCTATCAGGAAGGGCACGGGGAGCCCCAGGCGGCGGTAGTGCAGGTTGCGCTTGCGGCCTATCCTGAGAGCGAGGCGGACCATAGACCTCTGCACGGCCGACATCCCGGCTATCTTCTCGTTGACGGCGGTGTAGACCTTCTCCCAGAAGCGGGGCACAGAGCACATCAGCGTGGGGTTGACCTGCTGGATGGTCTCCTGTATCGCCTTGGGGTCGCGGTTGACGGCTATGGGTGTGCCCTTGACCAGGCAGAAGTACGTGAAGCCCTTCTCGAAGATATGGCTCAGGGGCAGGAAGGCCATCGAGAGGTCCTGGGGGGTCACCATGGTGAGGCGTTCCACGTGGTTGTTGAGCGCGTGGGTATAGTTGCCATGTGTGAGTATGGCGCCCTTGGGCTCGCCGGTGGTGCCCGAGGTGTAGACCAGGGTGGCGATGTCGTCAGGGACGGCCGACGCCGTCAGCGCCTCTACCTCGGCCCTGACCTTGTCCGAGGCCTTGCGCCCCAGCTCCATGAAGTCGGACCAGAGCATCGACGTCTTGTCGTCGGGGTCGAGCTCTATCGGCTTTATCACCACTATGGTGCGCAGGCAGGGACACATCTCCTGGACCTTGCGCGCGGCATGATACTGGGTGGAGTTGCCCGCAAAGAGCAGGCCGCACTTGGCGTCGTTGACTATATAGGCCACCTGCTCGGCCGAGCTTGTGGCGTAGATCGACACCGAGACGGCGCGCACCCTGTAGAGGGCGAAGTCTGTCACGAGGTTTTCGGGACGGTTGGCCGAGAAGGTGGCCACACAGTCCTGTATGCCTGTCCCGAGCGAGGCCAGGGCCAGCGAGGCTGTGTGGACGTCGGCGTCAAAATCGCCCCATGTTATCTCGCGCCACTTGCCCTCTTCGGCAGGGGCGAGCAGTATGCGGTTGCCGGGATGCTCTGCGGCGTGCCTGCGGCTCAGGAGCGTAAGGATATTCTCCATAAGATATTTTTGTTTGGCGGGGGCTCTCGCCCAAAGGGATGGAGAGGGCCCCGAAGTTCGGTGCAAAGTTAGGGAGATTTTCTGTCGTTTGGGCCGCCGGGGCCTCGGTTTGTTGCATTTCTTTAACATTTCCTCATAATCTGCACACTCGCGTTAACCTTCGGTAACATAGAATCTTCTGCATGATATAAATACAGCCCCATCCTGCACCGTAGGGAGCAGAATGGGGCTGATGTGATTGTGTGGCAATGTCAGAGTGCCACCTTAGCCGTGCCTGCCTCGCTGTGTACTATATAAAGGCCTGCGGGCATATCGGGGAGGCTTTCGGCCGGTCCTTCAGCCAATTTGCGGCCTCCGATATCGTAGACCTCCAGGTGGCCTTCGGCTACTATGCGTCCGTCCTTGACCTTTATGACGCCCTTGTCGGCAGAGACAATCTCCTCTATGCCGGATTCAGTGTCGTCCACTATGGTCTTGAATTTGCCCCAGGCGGGATGGCTTCTGTAAGCTTCGGCACATCCGGCCGGAACATGGAGTGTGCAATTCACGTAGTCTTGCGGCATACTCAAGTGATGTGCCAGCTGTTCAAACTCTGTCGGCGTGTTCACCAGGTATTCTACATAGTGGGTTTCGTACTGGTCGAATTCGTTGGCTATTACGGTAGGAGGGACAGCCTGGGCGACGTACAGATGCCTTACACCATCAAAATATTGGGGATACTGGGGAGAGTACCACCAATAACCGAGAATGGTGGGAATATTTATGAGGCCCTTTCCGAGAGTAAGCTTCTTCAGTTCAGTACATCCGAAGAATGTGCCATACCCTATTTCCACAACGCCGTCAGGTATTGTCAGCTCCTTTATGCCTGTTTTTGCCAGGGATTTCGCCCCTAATTTTTTGAGTGTCGAGGGGAGGACAAAATTGTCTACATAGTCTGTGAGAAGCGAGTACTCAAATCCGCTCTCTTTGATGTACTCAATTCCTTCGCTTATTATTATTTCCCTCACTTTCTCTTCGCCCATATACAGTCCGCCTGCGGGGCCTGCAAAGCCCTGCTCGGCTATCCCAAGGACGCTGTATGTGAGGCCGTTGTAGGCCACAGTGGCGGGTATTTCAATTGTGCGTTGGTTGAAATACCTTGAGTTAGGCGCAAGAGATACCTCGACATATCCGGGCTTGTCTGCAATTTCTGTGAACTCGAATATATCCACGTTGAATTTAAGGGGTGCAGCGGCATATGCGTTGCACGTCACAGCCATACTCAGGATGATGGCCAAAAGATACTTGATTGGTCTTGTCATTGTATTTGTCTTGTAATGATTGGAGAGGCGGTTGTGATGCCGTGCTGGCATTGGAATCAATAATCATTTATCGTTGAAATTAGAATCTGTCTTAAAG
>JAIDJD010000176.1:0-13593 GCA_029052375.1 Duncaniella sp.
GTGGGAGGCACGGGGTCTCCGCTCAGCTTGTACGAGGAGGTGTTCTTGATGCCGGGGAGGGTGTTGTACTTCATCACGTCGCCGAGGACACTCACCTCCATGCCGAGGACGCCGGGATTGTCCACGAGGTTGAGGGCGTTGCGGGCGTCGGTCTGGGCCACGAGCTGGATGCAGACACACTCGGCGGCGGCCGAGGCTGTCGGGGTGGCGGCTATGAGGATGTTGGCGCGCTGGGTGGTCGATACCTCGAAGTGGGGAGCATAGTCGGCATAATAGCCCACGATGTAACCCTTGACCCAGACGTTGCTCTGGACCGCATCTGTGGTCGACGAGGGGTTCATGGCTATCACCTGAGCCACGTTGTAGGGCTTGGCTTCGGTGCCGTCGCCCTCCTCGGTGCCGGGCTGGTCGGGGTCTTCGGGAACCTCTACGCCCTCGAGCACAAACTCAGAGGCGCGGCCCTGGTTGCCGGTGATGCCGTAGGTGTCATACACTTTGTTGAGATTGCCCTTGAGGCTTATGGTCTTGCCGAGGTTCTCGGGATGGTCTACGAGGTTGCCGTACTCGCGCAGGCGCGAACCCTGGGGCAGCTCGATGACAATGCAGCGGGTGTAGTCCCTGCAGTCGGCCGACGAGGCTATCACGAGAGTGGTAGGCAGCTCCACATCCTTGCCGAACTGTATCTGGTCGTTGGCGGTGACAGAGGTGACGCCCGGAGCCACGGCGCCCACGATGTAGCCCGTGGTCCATACCTGGGTGACTGTTGAGCCGTCGGCCTCGAGGGCGATGGCCTCGTCCACGCTGTAGGGGTTCTCGGGCGAGCCGGGACCCATGGTGGGATTGCCGAAGTTCATGCATCCGTGGCGGTCGATGAGTGTGAGCTGCCACTGGTTGCCGGTGTCGGACGACCCGGCATAGTAGCCGAGAATGCCCACCACGTCGCCATGGCCCTTGGGGAGCATATCGGCATAGAAGTTGGAGTAGCCCGAGGTGCGTACGTTGATCTGCGTGCCGTCCTCGAGGGTGAGGATGCGGTTGGTGTTCTCCTGATATACGCCGAAAGGCTCCATGCCGCCGTCGGCAAACGAGCAGTTGTTGAACCTCACGAGCTGGCTCTGCCACTTGATGAGGTCGGCGGGAGTCGTGGAGAGCAGGTCGGCCCCGCGGGCCACGGTGACGGTGTCGACGGCCGCGAGGTCGGGGGCACCGTTCATCTGTGCATGGAGCTGAAACTGCTCATAGGGCATGAAGGTGGTCTGCTGGCCATATTGGGCAGACTCTTCGGGAGCGCCGAGCTGCTCGAGGCCCGAGTACTTGCCTATGGTCATGCCGGTGAGGTCGATGACCAGCTCCTGGCCGCGGCGATACTTGCCGTTCATCGAGTTGGCGTTGATGCTCATCGAGAGCGAGCCGGTCTCGTCCTGGATCACCATGGACTTGTAGATGTTGCCCGAGGCGTCAGAAGAGGTGATGACGCCCTTGACCATGATATGCTTGCCCTCGGGGGTGGTGCCGATGGTGGCATAGTAGTTGTCGGCGTCCTTCCAGTAGGTGGTCTTCACCTCGCGGATGGTGGTCAGCTCATAGTTCTGGTCTGTAAGCCACGTAGACTCGGGGGCCGACAGCGCGGGGTCGTCGAAGTCGTCCTGACACGCTGTGAGCGCGAGGGCACCCATGAAGAGCGCGCTGAGATATGTCTTGAGATTTCTCATATTATCGGGATTGTTTCGGAAAAGGCAATTGGCGATTGTCAATTCTCAATTCTCAATTTTCAATTAATGATTATTTCACCACGAGGTTCTTGAACTCCCATGTGCCGGCCTTGGAGGCTGTCGAGGTATAGCGGAAGCCTATCTGCACCTTCTTTCCGGCATATGCCTTGAGGTCGATGTCGCCCGAGGCCACGAATCCCCATCCCTGTGTGGCGGGATATTCGGGCACGGTGAGGGCTGTCCATGCCGATGAGCCCTCCTCGCGGATGCATACCGATGTCTCCTTGCGGGCGTCCTCGGTAGTGCCGAAGAAGTTTGTGGCCTGCTCGAAGCTCATCACGGCGCCTGCGGCGGGGATAGTGATGACGGGCGAGACAAGGTAGGCCTCGCTCTCGTAGGCCTTGGTGGCATAGGCCGAAGCCTTGGCACACTTGGCCTGCTCGTACCAGCTCCAGACATAGGTGAGACCCTCGGGGAGCTTGGTGTTCTCCTGAGTGAAGGCGCCGAGACCCGTGGCGAAGCTCTCGGAGAAGACAGCGTCGGCGGGGGTGTCGGGAACCTCGGGGGTGTCAGGCCCCTCTGCAGGGATGTTGGGGGTGCCTACACACTGGCGCTTGACCATGAAGTTGTTCATCTCCCATGTGCCGGCCTTGGAGGCGGTGGAGATGTAGTGCCAGCCAAACTGGACCTTCTTGCCGACAAACTCCTTGAGGTCGATGTCGCCTGAAGAAACGAAGTTGAAGCCTGAGCCATACTCGGGATAGTTGATGGTGAGCTTCTTCCACTCTGCCGAACCCTCCTCGCGCACGGCGAATGTGGCCTCGGAGCGGGCCAGGGCGGCCGAGCCGAAGTAGTTCTGGGCGTGGCGGAATGTGGCCCAGGCGGTCTCCATGCCGCTCAGGTCGATGACGGGCGAGACAAACCACGAGTCTGTGGCAAAGTTCTTGGTGCCGTCATAGCCCTTGGCCACCATGCAGCTGTACTTGGTGTCGAGCTTCCAGGCCTCGCCGAGCGAAGCGGGTATCTCGGACACATTCTCGATAGCGAAGCCCTCCATCGAAGAGGTCAGCGGAGCCGAGAATACGACGTTGTCGGCGGGGACAACATCAAAGCCGACACAGTCTGTGGCGGGGTCGCACACTACGAGCTGCCAGTCTTCCTTGAAGTAGCTGAGGATGGCAGTGACGTCACCCTTGCCGGCGGGGAGCATCTGGCTCGAGAAGTTGCACTGGTTGGAGGTGTTGACGTTGAGGCGGTTGCCCTCGGCGTCGGTGAGGGTGCGGGTGGTGTAGTACTTACCGCCGGGATTGTCGCTCCAGGCCAGCTCGCCGCCGCCCTCGAACGAGACATCCTTGAGAGTGACGAGGACGCTCTGATACTTGCGCAGGTCTTCCTGGTTCTTCTTCCAGCCGTTGATCTCGGCTATGGAGGGAGAGATGGCCAGGGCGGCGAGAGCCTCGGGGTCAGGCAGGCCGTTGACCTGCGAGTGGGCCTTCATCACATCCTCGTCGATGCGACCGATAGAGCCGTTGTAGGGCTGGCCTATCTGCATGAGGTTGTTGTAGTTGCCTACATAGAGGCCGGTGAGGTTGACATAGATTTCCTCGCCGAGCTTGTAGCGGCCCTCGTTGAGGCCCGAGGCGTTGACGCCGATGAGGATGGCGCCGCTCTGGTCCTGGACCACAATCTGCTTGTACATATTGCCGCCTTCGTCAGAAGACACGATGCGGCCTGCTATGATGATAGAGTCGCCGTCGGCATTGAGGGGGATGGAGGCATATTCGGTGCCGGAGGCATACTGCCAGAAGTTCTGCTTGAACTCGGCTATGGGGGTATTGGCTTCCCATGTGGCCTCGGGGATATATACGGGGGGACACTCGAAGTCGTCGTCGCAGCTTGTGAAGCCGAAGCCCGCGAGGACCGCGCCCGCAAGAGCGAAGAGTGATTTATATGGATTCATATCTTGTCTGAATTGGAAAATTCGGATAACGGGATGTTAGAAGCGTACGCCGACGTTGAGATACACCTTGATGCCCTGGGCGTAGAAGTACTTGTTGGGATACTTGGCGGCGTCGTAGTTCGAGTAGTCGAAGCGGCCCTGCTGGTAGGCGTAGGTCTGTATCTTGCGGTTGTTGGTGATGTTCTCGAGGTTGAGGTTGAAGTTCATGGACACCTTGCGGTTGATGTAGACCACCTTGCCGACAGAGGCGTTGAGCACCCATGCGTCGTTCAGCTTGTCCTGAGAGGCGAGGCTCTCCATCTTGGCCTCGAGCTCATCGGCGTCGGGATACTTCTCCCAGAGGTCGGGCAGAGCCTCGTGGCGTATGGGCGAGAGGTTGACGTAGGCGTCGCCCATCCAGGAGGCGTTGACGTTGAAGAACCACGAGTGGGGAGCGGCCCAGTCGATGCCGATGTTGGCGGCCTTCTGGGGGGTGCCTCCGAGATAGAAGTTCTTGAGATAGACCTGCTGGTCTACGTCTGCCTTCATGCCGTTCTCGTAAGAGCGGGTGCCCATGGGGTTGTTGCGATACTGATACTGGGCTATGGTGCCGGCAAACGAAGCGGTGACCGAGGGGGTAATCTTGTATGCCAGGCCCAGCTCGATGCCGCGATAGCGGGTGTGGACACCCTTGAGGACGTAGTTCATGAAGGTGGAGTACTGGTCGTCGTAGAACGAGGAGCGCTCTGTCTGGTCGAACATCTCTGTCCAGAATCCGGCGAGCGAGCCGCGGAAACGGCGGTAGTTCCATGTGTAGGAGAGGTCAAAGGCGGCGATGCGCTCGTTGGACAGGCCGCTGATGGCGGTGTCCTTGATGCGGGGCGAGATGTAGGCATACTCGAAGAGAGGAGCCTGGGTCTCGTAGGAGGCGTGGGCCGAGAGATAGTTGCGGCCGTTGATCTTGAAGGTGGCGCCGGCCTTGAGGGCTCCGGTGTCGAAGCGGTGGGTCTCGCCGCGGCCGTAGGAGTTGAGCGGAGCGCGTCCGTTCTGCATCTTGCCGTTGCGCGAGAACTGGGTATAGCCTACCTTCAGGCCATAGTTGATGTCCCAGCGGGGGAGGGCTATCTGGTTCTGAAGCCAGGCTGTGGCCTGGACGGCGTCGATATAGTAGTCATAGCCGAAGGTGTCGCCGTCCTTGACGGTGCGGTTGGGGTTGCGCAGGTCGTTCTGCAGCATCTCGGGACGGTCGGGGAAGTCGCGCTCGCTGTACTGGTCGATGTCGAGCCAGTACTCGCCTCCGAGCAGGTCTCGGATGGTCTTGTAGTAGTGGGCCGAGGTATAGTTGACGCTGACGCCTGCCTGGAGGGTCATCACAGAGTTGAGGCGGTGGTTGAGCAGCGAGTTGAAGACAAAGTCGTTCTGGTTGCTGTGGCGGTTCTCGAGGATGTAGCTCGACGAGAGGTTGTCGGGGTTCTGGCCGCGGCCGAACTCGCTGTTGTAGTAGTTGGCCTGGTAGAGATTGTCCCACTTGATCTGGCGGAAGCTCTCGTCGTTGCGCCAGAGGTCGGTGTAGAGGTCGAAGGCAGACTCGTTGTCCTTATAGTACGAGGGGAGATAGCGGTAGTAGTCGGGACGGGGGTCGGGCGAGTTGTACCAGTTGAGGGCCGAGGTCGAGTAGTGTATCGAGCGGAAGGCCAGGCCGGTGTTGAGCGATGTCTCGCGCGAGGGCTTCCATATCCAGTTGAGGACGGCGGTGGGGTCGAAGGTCTCGACTATCTTGGCCGAGCGCTTCTTGCCATCCTGATAGCCCCAGTTGGGGTTGTAGAGGTTGCTGCCGGCAAGGTCGTAGGCCTCGAGATATGTGGCCGAGTTGGAGGCGCGCTGTGTGGGGGCGCCCCATACGGAGAGGTTGAGCGAGTGCTTGTCGTTGAAGACCTTCTGGACCGAGGCGAAGAGGCCGTAGGAGTTGTAGAAGGTGCCCTCGATGATGCCCTCGTCTGCATAGCGTCCGATGGCCGAGACTGAGAAGGCCCAGCCCTGCTTGTTAAGGCCGGTGGAATACTGGGCCATGGCGCGGAGCATATAGTTGGAGTTGGTGTAGGCCACAGAGCCGTTGAAGCCCTTGGAGTAGTGGCCCGCGAGGGTGTTGATGTCCGTGGCGCCGCCTATGTCGCCAAAGCCGAAGTCTGCGGCGCCGAGGCCGAGAGCGGTGGTGCGGTCGCGGAAGACGCGGTTCATGCCGCCGAGGGTCGAGTAGTTGAAGCGGCCGCGGGCAAGGTCGTTGAAGCTGATGCCGTTGATGTATGTCTGCGTGTACTTCGAGTCGTAGCCGCGCACACGGAAGCGCATGGGCTGGAAGTCATAAGAGGCCGAGTTGTAGTAGATGTTGTCGCTCGCGCCTGTGAGGGCGGCGATGGCCTGCATATTGCCTTCCTCGTCCTCGAGTGCGGCCTGGTCGAAGAGCATTTCGCTCTGTTCCTCGAAATAAGTATCCATGAGGTTGGTGCTCTTGACCTGGATGCGGCCGAGATTGAGCATTTTGTCCGAGGGCACGACGATGGCCTTCACCAGGTCTCCATAGCCGTAGGCCAGGATGGTGAGGTCTGTGGCTCCGGGCTGGGCGCCGTCGAAGGTGAAGGCGCCGGAGGGGTCGGTAGACGTGGTGAGACCCTGGGTGTCGAGTATCACCGTGGCTCCCTCGACGGGCGCCCCGGTGGTGGCGTCGACAACAGTACCGGCTACGCCTGTCTTTTGGGCAAGCGACGGCAGGGCGGCCGTCAGCAGCAGTAGCAGAAACAGTTTGATTCTCATAAAAGTAAAAAACGTAGATATTTGTGTAAAAAATTTGATTGTCTCTCGATATCTCACCCGAGGAATCCGCGGTGGCGCAGGTAGTCCTTGACGAGGCCCACACACCCGGCCATGGACATCATGGACGAGTCTATGCATATATGGTAGCTCTCGGGATGGCCCCAGACCTTGTCGGTGAAGAAGTTGTAGTAGTCTGCACGCCACTTGTTGTGGCGGTTGGACAGAGCCTCGGCCTCCCTGGCCGTCCGGGCGTCGCCGCGCCCGAGGATGCGGGCCACGCGGGTCTCCATCGGAGCGTGGACAAAGATGTTGGCCACGCGCGGATGATGGCGCAGGATATAGTCGGCCGTGCGTCCCACCACGACAAAGGGGCGCTCTGAGGCGGCCTTGAGTATCACGTCGCTGACGGCCTTGTAGATGCCGTCGTCGGTGATGGACGAGGACCCGGTGTAGTAACACATGGGAGTGATGCCGGAGGTGAAGGAGAAGAGCCCGTGGAGGAAGGTGGGAAACCGCTCGTCCGAACGCTCGAAAAACTCCGGGCTCACCCCGGCCTCGCGGGCGGCCTCGAGCAGAAGCTCCTTGTCGTAATAGTCTATGCCGAGGTCGTCGGCCAGCGCCTTGGCAAGCTCGCGGCCGCCGCTGCCGAACTGGCGCCCGACGGTGACGACAAACGGAGACGCGTATCTGTTGTTGTCCGACATGGGCTTCAGCGCTGCTTGATCAGGAATATCTCGGTGGGGAAGTGGTCCGAGTAGCCGTTGAGCCACTGGCCGGCAGAGTATGTGCGGTGGGGATAGCCCTGGCGCGAGCCCGTGCGGTCGATGAGGAAGTCGAAGTTGTTGACCTTGCACATCCAGTAGGAGAGGCCGCCGGGACGGGCGTTCTGCTCGAGCAGGCTGCCAGAGACGATTATCTGGTCGAAGAGATTCCACTGGCTCTTGTAGGCGAGGGTGCCGATGCCGTCGTCGAGCATCTTCCACCAGGGATTGTAGAAGCCGTGGGGGCCTACCTTGGCGGGGCTGCGCTGGGCGCCGAGGTTGACGGCACACGAGCGGTCCATGGGGTCGTCGTTGAGGTCGCCCATCACTATGACGCCCTGTCCGGGACGGATGGCCCAGAGCGAGTCGGCTATCTGCTTGGAGAGGTCGGCCGCGGCCTCGCGCAGGTAGCTCGAGCGCTCCTGTCCGCCCAGGCGCGAGGGCCAGTGGTTGACGATGACGCTGATGGTGTCGCCTGCGAGCAGGCCGGTGACACACATCTGGTCTCGCGTGCGGAAGTTCTCGTAGCCGGGTATCCTGAGTGTATGGTTGGTGACGTTGAGCACACGGAACATACGCGGATTGTAGAGGAGCCCCACATCGACGCCGCGGCGGTCAGGCGAGTCGTGGTGGACCACCTGAAGACGCCAGTTCTTGATAGGCTCGGCCTTGACCAGGTCGTCGAGCACACCCTTGTTCTCTATCTCGGAGACGCCGATGATGGCCGGACCCATGGGGGTGGTCTTGGTGGTCATGGCGCCGATGGCGCGCGCAAGGTTGTTGATTTTGCTCCAGTACTTGTGGCCGTCCCACTGGCGCGAGCCCTGGGGCGAGAACTCAAGGTCGTAGGTGCCGTTGTTGTTGATGGTGTCGAAGAGGTTCTCGAGGTTGTAGAACGCTACGCCGAACACCATGAATTGTTTGCGGTCGGTAAGGCCCGACTGAGCGCTCGCACCGACAGCCGTCATGAGGGCCGCCAGAAAAAAGAGTGCAATCCGCTTGCTGAACATAATAGTCAAAAGGGTTTTATTATGAAATTGATTTTCAAAAGATTATCTTTATTAGACCGTCCGACCGACGGCTAATCCGGCTACGGAATGCCAAATATATAAAAAATATTAATACAATTCAAACAGGCAGGCCAAAATACGCGATTTTTTAACAATTTGCCCGTGATGCAGACCAGCCGCCGGGACAGGCTCAGCCCCCCGGCAGAAGCCTCTCTTGCATATATCCGAAATAATCTTTACTTTTGCTAAATCGTAACAGACACCGAACCCGATACAATATGTCCACCATAAAGAATCTGCTTTTCGACCTCGGCGGAGTGATCATAGACCTCGACCGCCAGCGGTGTGTAGACGCCCTCGGCGCCCTCGGCATGAAGGACGCCGGAGACTTCCTCGGCCTCTACGGCCAGAAGGGCGACTTCCTGGCCCTGGAGCGCGGAGAGATAGACGCCCCCGAGTTCTACAGCAGGGTGCGCAGACTGATGCCCGACGGAGTTGCGGACACACAGATAAGGGACGCCTTCAATATGTTTCTCACCGGCATTCCTGTCCGCCGCCTCGAGGCCCTGCGCCGCCTGCGCGCCGAGGGCTACGGCATATACCTCCTGTCCAACACCAACCCCGTGATGATGGAGAGCAAGATTGCCGACGAATTCCGCAAAGAGGGACTGGAGATGAAAGACTACTTCGACGGGACAGTCTGCAGCTACGAGGCCAAGTGTTACAAGCCCGAGCCGGAGATATTCCGCTACACGGCAGTCCACTGCGGCATCAGGCCCGAAGAGACACTCTTCCTGGACGACTCGCAGGCCAACGTAGACGCGGCCAAGAGAGAGGGCTTCAACGCCGTCCACGTGCCCCCGGGAAGCGAATTCACAGACATACTCACAACCTTTTTGCAGAGCCAGGCCTTTATATCTATATGAAACTTATCACCAAACCCGACACCTCCAGGCGCCGCATAGCAGCCGTAGGAATGTATGACGGCGTCCACCCCGGCCACCGCTTCCTGCTGGAATATCTCAGCGCCGAGGCCAACAGCCGAGGCCTCTCGCCCGCGGCTGTGACATTCTCGCGCCACCCGCTCAGCACAGTGCGTCCCCTCGAGGCCCCCTCGCTCCTCACCACGCTCGAAGACAAGATAGACGCCCTGGCCGAGGCCGGAGCCAAGGAGATAATACTCCTGAGCTTCAACGACAGACTGCGCAGGCTAAAGGCCGAGGAGTTCATATCCCTGCTCCACACAAAGTTTGGCATCGACGCCCTGGTGCTCGGCTTCAACAACCGGTTCGGACACGACGGCCCCGAGGGGATAGAGCTATACCGCGAGATAGGAGACCGCCTCGGCGTCGACATAGTCTCGGCCCCCGAATACCGCGGCCCGGGAGCCCCCGTCAGCTCGTCGCGCATACGGCATATGCTCCTCGAGGGAGACACACGCGGCGCCGCGGCCCTGCTGGGACATCCCTATGCCCTGCGCGGCCGTGTAGAGGACGGCAACAAGGTGGGCCGCACGCTCGGATATGCCACCGCCAACCTCAAGACGCTGTCGCCGGACATACTCGTGCCCAAGCCCGGTGTCTACGCCGCATTCGTCACCACTCCCGACGGCGAACACCGTATGGGAATGGTCAACATCGGCTACCGTCCCACGGTGGCCGGAGAGAAGGTGGGCGCCGAGGGGCTGCCGCTGACCATAGAGGCCCACATACTCGACTATCAGGGCTACCTCTACGGCGAGGATGTCAGAATAGAGTTTGTAGAATATATGCGCCCCGAACGCAAGTTTGACAACATCGAAAAACTGCGGGCCCAGCTCGCCGACGACGAGAAGAAGGCCCGCAAGATATTGGGATAGCCGCGTTGAGTGGCCTTAAGAAGCCAGCTCAACGCCACGACAGGCGCTCGCCCATACCCTCAGTCACAAGCACAGTGTCGGGGGTCACAATCAGAGCCTCCACACCGGGGATAGCCGATACCATATCCAGAGCCTCAGAGGCCGGCGAGGCCATACAGGCCGTGGCAAGCGCGTCGGCAAGCATGGCCGACGGGGCTATCACCGTGGCCGAGAGGATATCCGTGATGGCCGGACGGCCCGTAGATGGCGATATAGTATGCCACACGCGGCCCTCGCCGGTCTCGCGGTAGTTGCGGTAGTTGCCCGAGGTGGCAACGCCGCAGTCTGTCAGCGGCAGCACCACAAGCTGTTCATGCACCGGGGCACCGTCGCTCTCCACCGGGGCGTCTATCTGTATATGCCAGTCGTGCCCCTTGGGGTTGCGGCCGCGCATGGCAATCTCGCCCCCGATCTCTACCATATAGTCTGTGGCGCCGTTGCGGGCAAGCATCTCGCCCACGAGGTCGCACCCGTACCCCTTGGTGATGGCCGAGAAGTTGAACTCGGTCTGCGGATGCTTCTTGACCACACGCCCGTCGGCCGAGACAGAACACTCGCCTATACCCACCAGCTGGAGCAGAGAGTCAACCTTCTCCTGAGACGGCTCCGGGTCGCCGGGCTTGTAGCCGAAGCCCCAGAGATTGACAAGTGGCGAGACCGTGGGGTCGAAGGCGCCCCCGCTGAGAGCGCAGACCCGACGCGACTCGCCGAGGATGCGTACCAGCAGAGAATCGGCACAGACATCCTCGCCGCGGTTGACGCGCGATATCAGCGAGCCCTTTGCAAAGGGCGAGAGCGACATCTCGACCTGCTTCATCACAGCCCGGATGGAATCGTGCAGGTCAGACGAAGCCCGGTAGGATATATGATAGGTGGTGTTCCAGACAGCCCCCTCGGCCGAACGGTAGACCTTGGGGCCGCCGCATCCGGCACAACAGAGCCCGACCACCAGCATCGAAAGATGCAAAATATGTTTCATGGACGTTTTCATGACACAAAATTAGCAAAAACCGACGGAAAATTATAACTTTGCGATTATCTTTCCCTACAAAGACATACAGCAAACCCAACACATCAGACATATGTCAACGACTTATCTTTTTTTGGCTGAAGGCTTCGAGGAAGTCGAAGCCCTGACACCTGTAGACCTCCTGCGCCGCGCGGGAGTGGACGTCATGACCGTAGCCGTAGGCGAGTTCCGCCAGGTGACAGGCGCGCACGGCATCACAGTAGAGGCCGACCTCCTGCTCGACGACGAAGACATGGCCGACGCCGAGCTCCTCGTGGCCCCCGGCGGAATGCCCGGCGCCAGCAACCTCGCCGCCTCGCGCAAGGTGGCAGACCTCTTTGCCTCCCAGGCGGCCCGCGGCGGCCTCGTAGCCGC
The DNA here is from genome assembly GCA_029052375.1 of Duncaniella sp. GTDB lineage: Bacteria > Bacteroidota > Bacteroidia > Bacteroidales > Muribaculaceae > Duncaniella. The sequence continues at coordinate 11,515 of JAIDJD010000176.1, forward strand.
CATCTGCGCCGCACCCTCGGTCCTCCTCGCCCCCCTCGGCATACTCTCGGGCAAGAAAGCCACCTGCTATCCCGGATTCGAGGACGGCCTCAAGGAGAACGGCGCCGAATACACCGCAGACCAGCGCGTGGTGAGAGACGCCAACGTCATCACCGCCAACGGACCCTCGTCGGCCATCCCATTCGCCCTCGCACTTGTCGAGGCCCTCAAGCCGGGCAAGAGCGCCGAGGTAGCCGCAGGTATCCTGCTCTGAACCATCAGACGCCGGCGGACGTTATAGTCAGACAGAACACCTGAAAGAAAAAACTTAACAGCAACCGCCATGACCGACTTCAAAGAAATAATCTCAGGCACCAAGCCCGTCCTCGTCGACTTCTACGCCACATGGTGCGGCCCCTGCAAGATGCAGGCACCCATCCTAGAACAGCTCAAGGCCAGGATGGGCGACGACGCCACCATACTGAAAATAGACGTCGACCGCAACCCCGAGCTCGCATCCGAATACCAGATACGCAGCATCCCGACAATCATCATCTTCAAGCTCGGCGAGCCCCAGTGGCGCGCCTCGGGCCTGCAGCAGCTCGAACTGCTCGAAGACAAACTGCGCATACAGATGGAGCCCGGAAAGTGACACCGGCACCCACGCCTGCGGCCGCAGGCGTCACCCCCCCAAAGCAATCCCCGCAAGACAACCGGAAATTTTGGTTGCATTTCTTACGGGGATTGTGTAATTTTGCGGATATGGAAGAAAAGCTCGAAATCTCAGAAGTGTACCGCGCCGCCCAGGTGCTGCGCGACGTCGCACGCCATCCGCGAATGATAGGCCCTACCCGGCTCAACCCCGAGGCCGAGATATACCTGAAGCCCGAAAACCTCCAGCACACAGGCGCCTTCAAGCTCCGCGGAGCATACTACAAAATCTCACAGCTCACACCCGAGGAGCGCCAGCATGGAGTGATAGCCTGCTCGGCCGGCAACCACGCCCAGGGCGTGGCCCTCGCCGCCACAGCCAACGGCATCAAATCGCTCATCTGCCTCCCCGCCGGAGCCCCCATCTCCAAGATCGAGGCCACACGCCGCCTCGGCGCCGAGGTGTGTCTCGTCCCCGGAGTCTACGACGACGCATACCAGAAAGCCCTCGAGCTCCAGAAAGAACACGGATACACCTTCATCCACCCCTTCGACGACCTAAAGGTGATAGCCGGCCAGGGCACCATAGCCCTCGAGATACTCGAAGAGATGCCAGACGTCGAGGCCGTCATAGTCCCCATAGGCGGAGGCGGACTCATCGCAGGCATAGCCTTTGCAATGAAACAGCTCAAGCCTGACGTCAGGATATACGGCGTCCAGGCCGCCGGAGCCCCCTCGATGGAGATTTCTGTCAAGAGCGGAGAGCGCCGCCGTCTCCAGCAGGTCAGCACCATCGCCGACGGCATAGCCGTCAAGGAGCCCGGAGCCAACACATTCGAGTTCTGCTCCAGATATGTCGACGAGATAGTGACAGTCTCCGAAGACGAGATAGCCGCCTCTATCCTGGCCCTCATGGAACAGCAGAAGCTCATAGCCGAGGGAGCGGGAGCAGTAGCCGTAGCCGCCGCAATGTTCAACAAAGTCCCCGTCAAAGGACTCAAGACAGTATGCGTCGTCTCGGGAGGCAACATCGACGTCACCAACCTGAACCGCGTCATCACACGCGGCCTCGTGAAAAGCGGACGCAACTGCACCATCAAGCTCGACGTCGTAGACAAGCCCGGCGTCCTCTCGGACGTATGCCAGATATTCTCCAGGAACGGTGCCAACGTACTCTCCGTGACCCACGAGCGCAACTCAGACCACACCTCCATCAACGGATGCATCCTGAGCGTAGAACTCGAGACCCGCAACCACGAACACATCAACCAGCTGCGCCAGGCCCTCGCCGAGGCCGGCCACCACATCATCCAATGAAACCCATCCTCCCTCTCATCCTCCTCGGCGCCCTCGCCCTCGGCGCCTGCAAGACCACACAGGAGAACTATCAGCAGGCCTACGAGACCGCCGTGGCCAAACGCGGCGACAGCTCGGGGCTCGACTCGACCA
>JAIDJD010000176.1:13603-14023 GCA_029052375.1 Duncaniella sp.
CTCGACCATCTACGGACGTGTCCGCACACAGGCACGTATGTCAAAGCTCGCAGTGGGCGCCGACACCCTCGACCTCCGCACCGAAGCCCTCGGCTACACCGAAGGCGGAGGAGCCTCGCGCGAGACACTCAAGCGCTACAACGTAGTAGTAGGACAATTCAAACAGGTGTTCAACGCCCGCCAGATGAGAGAGCGCCTCATGGGCGCAGGGTATGACGGAGCCATCATCGTCCACACACGCGAGCCGCTCTACTATGTAGTGGCCGGCAGCGTAGAGACACCGGCCGAAGCCGCCGCGCTAACGGACCGCGTCAAGGCAGACAAGAGCATCGTCCTCAGAAAACCCCTCCCCCGGTCGCTTCTACACATCTGACGCTGCCGACGATCTTACGCGTGTAGAGCTCGGTGGTCGACTGATCA
>JAIDJD010000177.1 GCA_029052375.1 Duncaniella sp.
CGACGAAACCAAAACCATATAACACAATCATTCAAAAAAGAATCATGACTTTCACAGATCAGAACGTCCACGACATCATCGCCTCGGGCCAGCCCGTGGTAATCGACTTCTGGGCCACATGGTGTGCCCCCTGTGTACGTATGTCTCCCATAGTAGAAGAGCTCGCCAAGGAGTATGAGGGCAAAGCCGTCATAGGCAAGTACAACATAGAAGAGGAGAACGACCTGGCCGCCGAGTATCGCATCATGTCCATCCCCACCATACTCTTCTTCAAGAACGGCGAGCAGGTGGCCTCCCTGCGCCTTGCCGGCGCCCAGACCAAGGCGACCCTCGAAGAGCGCATCAACCAGCTGATAGGTCTGTGACCGACACCGAACAACAACACCAAACCATTCATACACAACAGCATGAACCGTCTTATACCTGTCGCTTTCATGAGCGGCGCGTTGCTCCTCACCGGATGCAACAAGAAGATGAACCAGTTTGCCGCCGACTACTTCACCACCAACCCCAATCCCCTTGAGGTTGTCGGCACTCACGTGCCCGCCACCGTCACCGGCAATGTCCCCGCCAAGTTCTTCAAGAAGAACGCCGTCGTAACCGTCACTCCCGTGCTCTCCTACGGTGGCCAGACCCAGAACGCCCCCTCGGTGACCTACCAGGGCGAGAAGGTGCGCGGCAACCACAGCGTGGTCTCCTATGAACGCGGAGGCGTGGTGACCATCCCCGTCAACTATGTCTACGAGCCCGCCATGCAGCGCTCCGAGCTCTATCTCGACTTCAACGTGCAGCAGGGCAACAAGCAGTATGTCCTCCCCCGCGTCAAGGTGGCAGACGGCATCGTGGCCACCGCCGCGCTTGCAGACGCCGCCACCCTCAACCCCGCGGCTTCGGCCGATGCTTTCCAGCGCATCATCAACGAGAAGTATTCGGCTGACATCCACTTCCTCATCAACCAGGCCAACCTGCGCAAGGAAGAGCTCAACTCCGACGAGGTGCTCCGCCTGAACCGCGACCTCCGCGCCGCCGCCGGAGACACCACCCGCGTCATCGAGGAGATCAACATCTCTTCCTACGCCTCGCCCGACGGAGGCATCGACCTCAACACCCGCCTGGCCCAGAACCGCGAGAAGAACACCAAGGGCTACATGACAGCACAGCTCAAGAAAGACAAGGTGACAGAGTTCGGCGAGCTCACCGCTCAGTTCACCGCCGAGGACTGGGAAGGCTTCCAGAAGCTCGTAGCCGCCAGCGATATCCAGGACAAGGAGCTCATCCTCAGCGTCCTCTCCATGTACAAGGACCCCGAGCAGCGCGAGCGCGAGATACGCAATCTCTCGAGCATCTTCGACCAGCTCGCAGACCAGATACTGCCCCAGCTCCGCTACTCACGCATCACAGCCAGCGTCAACGTCATCGGCAAGAGCGACGCCCAGCTCAACGAGGCATTTGACAAGGATCCCTCGACCCTCAACCTCGAGGAGCTCCTCTACACCGCCACCCTCACCGACGACCTCAACCGCAAGAAGGCCATCTACAACTCGGCCATCCGCCTCTTCCCCAAGGACTACCGCGCCTACAACAACCTCGGCAACGTCCTCTATCGCCAGGGCGACTATGACGGCGCTATGGCAAGCTTCAAGAAGGCCGCGCGCATCAACCCCAACGCTCCTGAGGCTGCCATGAACCAGGGCCTCGTGGCTCTCGTCAACAACGACCTCCGCGCCGCCAATACATCCTTCGGCTCGGCCGCCGGCCTCGACGACCTCGGCCCCGCTCTCGGCGTCCTCTACCTCAAGAGCGGCGACGTGAAGGGTGCGGTTAAGGCTTTCGGCAACGACAAGAGCAACAACGCCGCCCTCGCGCAGATACTCGCCGGCGACTATGCCAAGGCCAAGGGCACCCTGGCCGCCATCAACGCCCCCGACGCCACCACATACTACCTGATGGCCGTCCTCGGCGCCCGCACCAACAACGAGCAGATGGTGACCTCAAATCTCCGCCAGGCTGTCAAGCTCAACCCTGAGCTGGCACGCTCTGCCGCCAACGACCTCGAGTTTGCCCGCTACAACATCTCGCGCGCAATCTGAGAGACTGCCTCAGCAGGACAACCGACATAACGACAACCCCGGAAGGAAGCCGGGCGCCAAGCGCCCGGATATCCCTCCGGGGTTAATTTTTCTTTAAAAACATTATGCCGGCGCCATTCTTTTTGTTTGAAACGGGATAATCATTATCTTTGTATTGCAAAATGAGCCGACGGGCCTTCACGGGATGGAGGGATACTCGGCTCATGGGGAGAGTTCTTCACCACGGCAATATGGCCTTGCAAGCCGGTTCAGGGCTTAGCGGGCTGTAAGTGATTAACGGCGGCACTCCCCGGCACAGGCCAGGATTCAGAGCCTCGTCGTGTGCCAGACTATGCGGCCCTCACCGCCTATGGCAGAGACCGCGGACATACAGTTGTATCCCGTTGTGCAATATTCATGAATAAGCCTTTCCGGCCCCACTGCGGGCGGGAGAGGCCCAAACCATCAATATTCCGCCACAATGAGACTGAACGACAACCAAAAGACCGCAGAGGAAGAACTGCCTGAAATCCACATCGGCAAAATCGTCCATGACGAAGTCAGACGCCAGGGGCTTTCGGCCGTATGGCTGAGCACCCGTATGGGGTGTGACCGCCGCAACATCTATGACATATACAACAGGGCCTTCATAGACACTCGTCTGCTGATGAGGCTCAGCGCCGTACTGCGCCACGACTTCTTCAAGTACTATTCAAACCTGCTAAAAAAACCGCCATGCTCAAAAAAATGACACAGCTTCTCGCGGCCTGCGCCATGATTGCGATGTCTGGATGCACGCCAAAGGAGGAGAGCCGTGACTACTGCTCGGAGGTGAGGAGCGTCGACAGACTGGTCCTCGCCCAGATGACAATATCAAAGATGGCCACAATAGACGACATCAAGCCCGGCGAGGCTCACGGACTCAGGCAGACGGCCGAGGCCCTGATAGATGCCGTGAAGATAGGAGACCGCAAGGCGGCCTATGCCTACGGCACGTATCTGCGAGCAAGCATAGACCTTTCGGGCATCCGTCCCGAGGACGTGAGGGTGGACGAGAAGGCCAGGACCATAACGCTCGACCTCCCGGCTGTGACCACGGAGTATCTCGGGCGCGACCTCGGGATACGCGAGGTCCACTATCGCGTCACAGGCCTGCGCTCGCAGATAGACGCCGGCGAGCGCGCGGCACTCAAGGAGAAGATGAACACGATACTTAAAAATGAGGTGGAAGAGCGTCCTTTCTTCCGAGAGAAGCTCATCGCCCAGGCCAAGACCAAGGCCGCGGCGTTCTTCCAGTCGCTCCTCGGCGAAGGAGGCCGATACACCGTAATAGTCAACTTCAAGAACTGACCCCGCATATCATGAAACCATCCGCCATACTCCGTCTTGCAACACTCGTGTGTGCCGCGGCCATAGCCGTGGGCGCCCTCTTCATGTGGAAGGCCTCGCCCGAAGCGTCGCACATAAGGACAGGCGCGGCCGCTGTCTCTGACCTCAGCTCTATGGCCAGGCTATGCACGCTCGATATATACGAGGAGGTGCCGATAAAAGGATATGCGGGCACCAAGCATCTCGTGGCCATAGCCACACTCAAGGCCTCCGTGACGTTCAATCTCGACGGCGTGGTCCCCGAGGCTGACGGAGACACCCTGAGGCTGACGCTCCCGCCCGAGAGAGTCGAGGTCTACGAGTCGACCGAGCCAGAAGCATACAGGGTGATAGACACATGGAACGACGCCCTGCTCGACCACTCAAAGCTGACAGCCGCCCAGGAGAATGCCATAAAGGCCAAGGCAGGCGAGAGCTTCAGGAAGAGCATATACCGCAAGGGATACGTGAGACGCGCACGCAAGGAGGCGGCAGCAAACCTCACTGCGATGCTCTCGGGCATGACCGGGAAGACTGTCGTCGTCTCAGACCCCACTCCCGGAGGCTCATACGCCGACTGACGCCCCCACACCGACAAAGCACCATAAAAGAGTATCCGCGAGCAAGCCGAGGGCCTGCTCACGGATATAGTTTTTCAGACCGGAGAACAAGAGTCATGAAGTCTTGCGCCTGTCCCAGGAGGGGTGTGCGGGGTCTTCGGCGACAAGGGCTTCTCCGAGGTCTATGGCCAGCGCTTCGGCAAGCATCCTGCCGTATTCCTCGTCTGCATTGTGGCAGGCCCGCACATGGCGCTGCTTGATGAAGAGCGGGACACCCTCCATCTGCGCGGCCGTGTTGCGGCAGGTGGCGAGCTTGTCCTCGGCGCTCATGAGCCTCCACAGCTTTCCGGGCTGTGTGTAGTAATCGTCGTCATACCGGCGCTCGTCGTAGTTGTACACATCGCCATCAATGGCCATAGGCGGCTCCCTGAGCGAAGGGTCGTCGCGCCACTCGCCGAAACTGTTCGGCTCGTAAGCCACGGTGGCGCCGCTGTTGCCGTCGGTGCGCATCTGCCCGTCGCGGTGGTAGGAATGGACCGGGCATCTGGGACGGTTGACGGGGATGAGGTTGTGGTTCACACCCAGACGATAGCGCTGGGCGTCCCCATAGGAGAACAGCCTGCCCTGGAGCATCTTGTCCGGAGAGAATCCTATGCCCTCCACGATATTGGCAGGATTGAATGCGGCCTGCTCTATTTCGGCAAAGAAATTCTCTGGATTGCGGTTAAGCTCGAGTATGCCGACATCGCGCAGGGGGAAGTCTTTGTGATACCAGACCTTGGTGAGGTCGAAGGGATTGATGTGGTATCTCCGGGCCTCGTCTTCTGTCATTAGCTGGACCTTGAGTTTCCAGCGGGGGAAGTCGCCGCGCTCTATGGCCTCGAACAGGTCTCGCTGGTGAGACTCTCTGTCTTTGGCTATGATGGCCTCGGCCTCCTTGTCGGTGAGGTTCTTGATGCCCTGCTGCGTTATGAAGTGAAATTTGACCCACGTCCGCTTGTTGTCCTTGTTGATGAAGCTGTAGGTATGGCTGCCGAATCCGTGCATATTGCGGAAAGACGCCGGTATCCCGCGTGGCGACATCGTTATGGTAATCTGATGAAGCGCCTCAGGGAGAAGTGTCCAGAAGTCCCAGTTGGCCGCAGGGTTGCGCATCCCGGTGCGAGGGTCGCGCTTGATGGCATGGTTGAGATCGGGGAATTTAAGAGGGTCTCTGAGAAAGAAAACCGGAGTGTTGTTGCCTACAAGATCCCAATTGCCCTGGTCTGTATAGAATTTCATCGCAAAACCCCGTATGTCCCGCTCGGCATCGGCCGCACCTCTCTCTCCGGCCACCGTAGAGAATCTGACGAGACAGGGAGTCTTCTTGCCGACCTCGGAGAATATAGAGGCACGGGTAAACTCTGTGATGTCGTGGGTCACAGTGAACGTGCCGAACGCGCCGGAACCTTTGGCGTGCATTCTTCTTTCCGGTATGACCTCGCGGTCAAAGTGAGCTATTTTCTCAAGATACCAGGGATCCTGAGCAGAGAGCGGGCCCCGTAGACCTGCGGTCTGGACATTCTGGTTGTCTGCAATCGGGCGCCCGTTTTCAGATGTAAGTCTTTTCTTGTCCATACAATGAAGGGCTTGTTAATACTGTTGTAACAAATCTCTTTTTACAACAACCCAGAGCAGGAATAGTTTGGCCAGCCGACAAATAGCAAGACATACACAACAAGACATACGTCCCATTATCAGAACTTCACCCCGCCGTTCGAGATTCCCGACAGCTGGGAGTGGGTTAGACTTGAAGAAATAGCAAATATTGGGACAGGTGCCACGCCCTCGAAATCTAATAAACGTGAGTTCGATATAAGGAATTAGAACAACGTCAATTGATTGTCCGACACGAACTCCAGTGAAATAGACGGTTTCTTTGGGAAGAAACAATATGTGGCAATGGCACTCAGGGCATTGGTTATGAAATTTGCGAAAGACCGATGTCTTGAGTGTTCTATCTGAGCAATGTTCTTAAGTTCGTCATTAACAGATTCAACCAAAGCCCTTTTGCAAAGCATAATCTTGTCGGAGACAGACATCAGCGAGTTCCTCATGTTGTTCTTGACTTTTGTGATAAGCTGAATACCGTTCATGAACAGAAACTCAAGCAGTTGCTTGCCGATATATCCTTTATCTCCACAGAGTTTGCCCTTGACGTTTTCAATAAATGACTCTGAATACAGTGGCTCACGGTCATCGACATTTCCCGGCGTGAACATAAAGTTCAGAATCTCACCTTTGTCATTGATGATCAGGTGCAGCT
>JAIDJD010000178.1 GCA_029052375.1 Duncaniella sp.
CTCCTGGCCACAGCCATATACAACGGCCTGAGCAGCTACCGCAACCGCGCAGGCAAGCCTGTGAGGGTCAAGCCCGGCGGCACCGGAGCCTCAGACCCTACACCGCCGGCCGCCGGACAGGAAGACAAGCCGGCACCCGCGGCAGACAAGCCAACGGCCGACAAGGGCAAGACCGTCTACAAGATACAGTTTCTCACCGCCCCCTCGCGCCTCGGACCGGGCCACAGAAGCTTCAAGGGCCTCAAGGACGTAGAACACTACAGGGACGGCAGTACATATAAGTATACCGTAGGCTCTTACGGCTCGATGGCCGAGGCCTCCAAAGCCCTCCCCAAAGTCAAGGCCAAGTTTCCCGACGCATTCGTCATCAAGACACGCGACGGCAAGCGCATAAAGTGACAAAAACAACATCAACCACCCATATACACAACCCCCACTTACGCAACATTGGGTATGAAAAGACTCAGGACAAGAGAAATCAAGATCGGGGCCGCCGTGCTCCTGGCCCTCGCTGCACTCTTCTTCGGAATCAACTTCCTCAAGGGTGTCAACATCTTCAAGGCATCCAACTATTATTATGTATCCTATACCAACGTGACAGGCCTGGCCCAGTCGGCCCCCGTCACCATCAACGGCTACAAGGTGGGCCTCGTGCGCACCGTGGAATACGAGTATGACAACCCCGGCCACGTCCGTGTGGAGATGAGCCTCGACCGCAAGCTGCAGCTGCCCGAGGGCACCAAGGCGGCGCTTGTCACCGACCTGCTCGGGACAGCCTCCATCGAGCTTGTCATGGGAGGCGGCCCCGGACTCATCCCCGTAGGCCACAGCGTAGAGGGGCTCCAGAAGGCCGGCCTCATGGACGCCGTAGGCGGCGAGCTGATGCCCACGGTGATGACCATAGCGCCCCACCTCGACTCGCTGATAGTCTCGCTGACCAAAGTGGCGGCCGACCCCGCGCTCATAGCCGCCATCCAGCGCCTCGACGCCATAACGCGCCATCTCGAGGGCACAACATCGAAGCTCGACAAGTCGATGACACAGCTCCCCTCCATAGTCTCGAACGCCGGCTCGGCCATGGCCAACATCAACGAGCTCTCGGCCAATCTCGCCACTGTATCGAAGACTCTGGCCGAAGTCTCGGCAGACCTCAAGGAGATGGAGCTGAAGAACACCATGGTGAACATCAACCGCATCACGGCCAACCTCGACTCGGCGACAGCACAGCTCAACTCGACCAACTCGTCGCTCGGCCTGCTGCTCAACGACCCCGGGCTGTACAACAACATCAACAACTCGGCCGCCCACCTCGATTCAATCCTCATAGACCTCAAGAGACAGCCCAAGCGCTACATACCGCCGATCAAGGTGTTCTGATCCCCCGGAGGCCCGGCCCGGCGCAAACATTAAGGACACCGGCGGCGTTATAGAGTCAAGACAACAAATACGGAACTATGTTCCGGCATCTACGCAACCACATCTACAAAAGCATCATCAAACGTCTTATGAAAAAGAACATCCTGCCTCTCGCATACATCCTCCTCGCCGGAGGTTTCGCAGCCTCGACAACAGCCTGCTCGACTATGAAGAAAGAAACAGCCAAAACCCAGGAGACCACCGTCAGCGCGCCCGCGCCCAAGGCAGACAACACACCCGAGACCACAGCCCACGACACAGACGCCCTCCTCGGCGAATGGGCCATCACCGAGGTCCAGGGCAAGCCCGTGACCGTCAACGGCGAGAACCACCCCAAGATAACCCTCGCCCAGATACCGGGCCAGAACGACGCCCTGCGCGTCATCGGATTCAACGGATGCAACTACCTCAACGGCGACTGGCGCCTCAAGGGCCTCTCGATAAAGCCTGCGGGCGAGTTCATCACCACGCTCCGCGCCTGCGACGACGCCCCCTACGAGCATGACATCAACATAGCCCTCGACGCCGTAGCCTCGTATGCCCCCGTCGATGCCGACAACATCGTGCTCAAGGCCGCCGACGGACGCACAGTCATGAAACTGCGCAGCCGCAACCTCTCGTTCCTCAACGGAGCGTGGAAGGTAGCCCGAATCAACGGCAACGCAGTCCCCGCCACCGCAGACGTCCGCATAGTCCTCGACATCGAAGAGGGCCGCATACACGGCCATGCCGGATGCAACATTGTCAACGGCCAGCTCCTCGTCAACCTCGACAAGGGCAACGCGCTCGAGTTCAAGAACCTCGTCACCACCCGCATGACCTGTCCCGACATAGCCACCGAACAGGAATTCCTCCTCGCGCTCGAAGAGGCCTCGACAGCCACCCGCGGCGAGAACGCATCCGAGGCTCTGCTCAAGGACTCTCAGGGCAAGACCGTCATCACCCTCACCCGCCTGGCTCCCGACAGCATCACCGAAGAGGAGATGTGAACCGCAGCCGCAACAACGATATGGAATTCAAAGACAAGAGCAACATAATACTGTGGCCGAGAGAAGAGTTCGAGCTGCGCCTGTCCAAGATACGCAAGGCCATGAAGGCCGGCGAG
>JAIDJD010000179.1 GCA_029052375.1 Duncaniella sp.
TAAGGAGACTTTAGTATCTATTATCTGTACTTAAAATCGCCTAATTGATATGGTATTGCAATAAATTTAACGCACGTGAGCAATGATATTGCACAGGTCGGGGCGTAAATTTGCAGTGTGAAACAGATTGACATACAACTCTCCTAAACCATATATGATCATGGCACTCTCCATCAACCCTACAGACATACTGGCCGTGACTTACGGCCTTGGCCAGCAGGCATCCGCTACAATAACCCTTAGCGGGGCGGGCAGTCTCGGCGACGTGCTGCGCCAGGTGAGGGCCGAGACCAAGGGATGCTCAGGTCTGATGAAGATTGTGGTGCGCAACCGCACCCAGGGATGGGCCCAGCGGCACACGATAGTGTTCAAGTCCGAGCCCGCCAAAGGTCCCGCTGTCTCGCGCCGACCCTCCTGGGGCGAGACTCCGTCGCTCTTCGACAACTGACAACTGATTTCGAGATACACATATTTTTTAAGGTTATTATTAGAAGTTTGACATTTCATTTTGACAAGAACGCCCGGCGTCGTGATTGACGCCGGGCGTTCGCTATGTTTCAGTCTCCGCTCCGGGAGAGGGCGGTTTTGTCGGTGTTACTTGACAAACTTGTATGTCTCTGTCTCGGCGCCGGGAGTCTCGATGACGAGGACGTAGACGCCGTGGGCGAGGCCGTTGGTTATCGAGGAGGCGTCAGCGCCCTTGGCTCTGCGCACTGTGATGCCCGAGAAGGCGTCCACCACGGTGTAGACAGCATTCTCGGAGGTGGCTATAACCTCCTGGATATTGCTCTGGGCGAGCGAGGTGTAGCTTGCGAGCACCTCGTCGGCCGAGAGGGCGCGGGGATGGATGACGAGCTCGTCCATGAGGCCGTCGTAGGGACGTGCGGTCTCGTCGCTGATGCCGATGAGCATGGGCTCGTTGTTGTCGTTGATGGCTCCGGTCTTGACAGCTGTGGTCTTGGCCTTCTCGACGCCGTCTACATAGAGATAGTCGGTCTTGTTGGCAAAGTCGCGCACGCAGGCTATGTGGTGCCACTTGCCGTCAAAGACATAGTTGGCGTCGGCGAGCTTGGTCTCTGTCTTGGTGACGTTGTCGTCGATGGAGAAGTTGAGCGCACCGTTCGAGTGGCGCTCGATGCCTATCCAGTGGCCTGTGGTGCCGGCAGCGCTGTTGGCCGAGTGAGAACCCTTGAAGAAGAGGTAGCCGTCGGTGTCGGTGGAGTTGATCCAGCACTCTACGGTGAAGTCGTTCTCGCCCATCTGTATGGCGTCGTAGGCCTCCTGCCTGAAGTGTGAGCCGTCGGCAAACGATGCGGCTCCGGCCTTGAGACCGGCGGCCGATGAGGGAGTGCCTCCTGCGGCCGCGGCTGAGCCGAACACGAGGTTGGGTGTGGTCTCGCCTACCTCGTCGAAGGGGAAGTATGCGAGCTCCTTGCCTGTTGTGGCATAGCGCTCGGCCACCTTCTCGGCGCTCATCGCACCCTCGAAGATGGTGAACTCGTCGAGGGCGCCGGCAAAGGCGTTGTCATAGTTGACGCCCACGTTGCCCATCACGAAGAGCTCGTTGTTGTCGTTGATGGCTCCGGTGTTGTCGGCTCCTGTGGCCTTGAGCTCGCCGTCGATGTACATATAGAGCTGTTTCTTATATGTGTCGCGCACGAGCACCACGTGGTGCCACTCGTTGTCGAACACCTTGTCGGCCTCCTTCATGTAGGCCTGCGACTTGGTGACGTTGTCGTCGATGGCAAAGTAGAGCACGGCGTTCTTGAGCTCGAGGCCTATCCAGTGGCCGGTGGCGCCGGTCTCGGCGTTGGCGGCGTGAGAACCCTTGTGGAAGACATATGCGGCGTCGTCGGCAGACTTCATCCACATCTCGACGGTGAAGTCGCGAGAGCCGAGCTGGATGTCGCCGTATGCCTCCTGGGTGTAGTGGTTCGAGCCGTTGAAGAGGGCGGCGTTGCCCTTCTTGCCCTGCACGGCCTCGGGGGCATCCCCTGTGGCTGTGGCCTGGCCGTAGACATGGTTGGCCACGGTGGCGCCGGGATTGTCGAACGAGTAGTAGGCGAGAGGCTTGAGCACAACCACGTGGTTGACCTTGATCTTGATCTGCATCTTGGCTTCCTCGCCGTTGGCGGCGCCTGTGGTGGTGACGGTGACTGTGTAGTCTCCCTCGGCGGCGGGCTTGCCTGAGAGTGTGCCGGCCTTGGCGGCCTCGTCGTAGTTCCAGACAAGACCCTCGGGGAGCTCGCCGACAGCGAGGCCGGCGGCGTTGCGGGCCTTGACGGTGACATCCTCGATGGACTCGCCGAGGGCCACCATCTGTGATGCCGAGCCACTGCTCAGGAGGATGGCGGCGCGGGTGTCATAGACATCCTCGGGACAGAACGAGGGGTGGGGTGGCTGGTTGTATGCGGTGTTCTGCCATGCAATGGCCATGCGGTAGTGATGGTCCTGCATGAGGGTGGGAATCTTGTAGACGGTGGGGATGGTGGTGGTGAAGATGAGCAGGTCGCTCAGTGTGGCTCCGTCGTGGAGTATCACCTCCTCGCGCCAGTCGCCGAAGAGGTCGGCCTGGAGGTTGGGGGTGTTCTTGGTGCCGTTGCAGGCGGCGGCGTTGCTGTAGACGCTGAACTGAGCCAGCTCGTTGATTTTTGAGAAGTCGGGGGTCGGCTTGGTGATGGATGTGCCGTCGAGACACTCGTCCAGGAGGTCGCCGTCCCAGTAGATGCGGAAGTTGATGGAGGGACGGTTGGTGGAGATAGCCTGGCCCTGAGAGTAGACATTGGCGTCGCTTGCGGCCCAGTATTCATATCCGGGATAGTCGGGCGAGACATTGGCGGCGAGGCCTCGGCCGATGTCCTTGCCGGACTGCGGCTTCATGAAGATGATCTCGCCTGTGCGGGCGTCGCGCATCTCGGTGTCGAAGGCGTAGCCCGCATCCTTGGACTCGTGGGGCATGAACACCTGATAGCCTTCGCGGTCGGGTATCATGCGTGCCAGGTGGAGGGCGTCGCCGTGGCCCTCGCCGACGTTGAACTTGTTGGTGCGGTAGAGGAGGGTGCCGTCATGGTCGAGCGATGCGGCGCCGTAGACTATCTCGTCCTTGCCGTCAAAGTCGACGTCGCCGATGGTGAGGGAGTGCGCTCCCTCGCCCCAGAGGCCTTTGTTCTTCTCCTTGGATTCGTGGAACCATACCTC
>JAIDJD010000018.1 GCA_029052375.1 Duncaniella sp.
AACCATCTGTCTGCCGAGATACGTGATTAGAAGTTTCTCCTTCTTAGAGCCTGAGAAGATGTTGACGGTCTTGCCGGTGCCGCCGGCCATGGCGTCGAAGTCGAGCGAGCGGAGGTAGAAGAAGGAGCTGAGCATATCCACGGTCATGCCCTTGGCTTCAAGCTCGATGGTGGAGTGGGTCATAGGGCCTCCGTTCTTAGGCTTCTTGTATCTCACGGCCTTGGCGCTGAAGGTGTCGCCCGTGTGGCTGAAGGACAGGACATCCTTCTTGTACTTGCCGTTTTCGTGGGCTATGAAGGTGTAGGACACGGGATAGAAATGGTCTCGCGTCATTGTGGAGTAGAGTGTGTCTCTCAGCATATATATGCTGTTGGCCCACGGCGCGTTTTCGGCTATGACCGAGGCGCGGTAGTAAGGGCCGTCGTTGCGCAGGCTCATCGTGGCATATCCGGCCACCTTGTTGATGAATCCCCACTTGTATATCACGTCGTATGTGAGGGTTTCATCGGCGAGCGATACTGTCCTCTCCTGGGCCTTGAGGGCCGGGATGGCGGCGAGAATGATCATGAGAACTGCCGTGGGCAGCAAAAGAATCCGTTTCATAACTGATGAATTTTGTCCGGCTGGCCGGGTTGTCCGGCCGGGAGATTGGTGGGCCTGCGCCTCAGTCGAGGTCGATGAAGGGGAGCGCCGAGCGGTAGGCCTGCTCTATGCGCTTGTTGCGCCAGCATTTGCGGCATACGGCCAGATAGCGCTCGTCGCCTCCGATCTCTACCTGCTCGCCCTCCTCGACCATGTCGCCGTTGGTGTCGATTCGGGCGTTTATAATGGTCTTTCGCCCGCAGGTACAGGTAGACTTTATCTCGTCCAGCGTGTCGGCTATCTCGAACAGGCGTCTCGAGCCTTCGAAAAGATGGCTCTTGAAGTCGGTGCGCAGGCCGTAGCATATGACGTTGCTGCCGAAGTCGTCCACGACCCGGGCAAGCTGGTCTACCTGGTCGGCTGTGAGAAACTGGGCCTCGTCGACAAGAAACCAGTCTATCACCCGGGAGTCCTTGGCAAAGAGCTCTTTGGCTGTCTCATAGAGGTCTGTGTTGTGATATATCCAGAGACATTCGCGCTCGATGCCTATGCGCGAACGTATCACGTTGGTGGCCTCGCGGGTGTCTATCACAGGCTTCATGCAGACGTATTTCATGCCGCGTTCCTCGAAGTTGTAGGCTGTTGTGAGCAGGAGCGCTGTCTTGGCAGAACCCATTGTGCCGTATCTGAAATATAGTTTGCCTTTCTTGTACATTTTTGCAGGTGGGGTGGGGGACTGGATTTTGGAAAATACGGCACAAAGATAATGAAAAAATCCTATCCCCCCAAGCCTCACATCCGGCGTGTCAGCACAAAGTCGCGGTCTCCGGCCTCGTACTTGAGCATATTGCCTTTGACCTTGACATCCTCCATTATCCGGGTGCCCGAGAAGCGGGTCTGGAGTGCTGTGTGGAGGTTGCGCTCGAGGTTGGCGGCCACCTGGGGCTTCATGGAGTCGATGGTCACTGAGGGCTGTGTGCCTATCATGCCTCCGGCAGAGGCCACCTGGTCGGGGTCTATAGCGACGGTCAGTGTCTGAGGGTCGAATGCAAGCGAGACCTCGTCGTCGTCGGTGACGGTCCATGTGCCGCGCACGCTGGCTATGGCCGAGGCCGACAGGCTCAGGGGCTCCTGTGCGTCGCCCGATGCGAGCACCTGGGTGTTCATCTGAATCTGCGAGGTGACCTCGACTGGCCCAATGGGATATTTCTTTCCGGATAGGAGGGCCGAGTCGGGCGAGAAACAGTAGGTGTCGGTGATGGTGGCCGTCACGGCCTGGCTGTCTGTGAAGGTGTCGGGCGTTCCGGTCCAGACGCCTGCCATCTCTGACGCAAGCCTCTTCTCTTCGCTTTCGCATGATGTGATGGAGACGGCCGTGCCTCCGAGCAGGAGCAGGCCCAAAAGAAGTCCTTGGGTTTTCATAACTTGACGATGATTGTTCATACTTTCTTCAAATAAGAACAATCAGAGTGAGGATAAAGTTTTATATTGAAACAAAAAATCACTACTTTTGCAGATGTAAACCAACCAGCAGCCAGAATGAGCGTAAACAAAGTGATACTGATAGGCAACGTGGGGCAGAATCCGAGGATAGATTATGTCCAGGGTTGTCCTGTGGCCACATTC
>JAIDJD010000180.1 GCA_029052375.1 Duncaniella sp.
GATAATAGATACCAAAGTCTCCTTATTAATATCTCAATACTCCTGCTTCTCCACTTATATCCCTCCATCCCCCCTCTCTCATGCCGCGGCGAGCATTTATACAATATGTTTGGATGGTAATCTCAAACATTTGTTGTAATTTTGTAGGCTGAAAATACCTGATCAAGCCACCGACTCATGTTAGAGCCTTACAATATATTGATGCGGGCGACGGGAAAGACAATCCTTGCCGCCACCGCCCTTGCTCCCGATACAAGCAGCGCCAAGCTGATGCGTTTCGGCCGCGGCCAGCGTCATCTCTGCCAGACTGTCGAAGAGGAGGCTGAGAGCCTTGACCGCAGCAGGCCCACCGTATGGGTCCACTGTGCCTCGCTCGGCGAGTATGGTATAGCGCGCCCCGTCATATCGATGCTGCGCAAGAGGATGGTGTGCAATGTCGTGCTGACCTTCTTCTCCCCCACCGGCTACGAGGCTCTCAGACAGCGCTCCTCGGCAGATGTAGACCGCGTATGGTACCTGCCCTTCGACATCCGCTCCAACGTCAGGAGATTCCTCGATGCCGTGCGTCCTGAGTGTGCGCTGTTCATGGTCTCTGAATACTGGCACAACTACCTCCACGAGCTCGCCGCGCGCAGGATACCGACGATGCTGGTCTCGGCCATAGTGCGCGGAGACAGCGCTTTCTTCAAGTGGTATGGCGGCCTCTACCGAGAGTCGCTCAAATGTTTCAGCCACATCTTTGCTCTCGACGGCAAGAGCGTCGAGAGGCTCGGAGAGCTCGGAGCCCGCGGAGTGACCCTCAACGGCGACCCGCTCTTCGACAATGCCCTGCTCGTAGCCTCGACCCCCTGGCACCAGCCCGAGCTCGAGCGCTTTGCCTCCGGCCGGGACGTGTTCGTGGCCGGGAGCCTGCATGACGACGAAGACCTCAACCTGGTCTCGTCGCTCGCCAACGCCAACCCGGAAGTCCCATTCATCATCGTGCCCCACGAAATCAAGGAACATATACTCGAGCGCATAGCGCATGAGGTAGAGGGCAAGACGCTACGCCTCTCGGCCTGCGGGCCTGAGACAGAGATGGGAGATGTCCGCGCCATCATCGTAGACTCTGTGGGCTCGCTGGCCTACCTCTACCGCCTCGGGCGGTGGGCCTACGTGGGCGGAGGCTTCACCAGACTGCTCCACAGCGTCATCGAGCCGGTGGTCTACGGCCTGCCCGTGGCCTTCGGCCCGCGCATCCACCGCAAGGTGACCCCCTCGCAGATGATAGAGCTCGGCATAGGGGCCTCGGTGAGCACTCCGGCCGAAATGCTCAGATGGTTTGCTCCGCTCAAGTCAGACCCTGCCATGCTCGGTGAGATACGCAAGCAGGCCGCAAGGTATGTCAACCGCAATTCAGGCGCCACATCGCGCGTCACAGACACCATACAGAATGTGATATGCTCCAGAAACTGAGATACGGCCTCTACTACGGCCTCTTCCGCACGCTGGCCTTCCTGCCCTCTCCGGTCCTCTACGCTATGGGCTCGGGCGTGCGCAGGATACTCCAGAATGTTGCCAAGTACAGGCGCGCCGTCATACGCGACAACCTGCGCAACTCCTTCCCGGGCATCACAGACGCCGAAATCAAGGAGATAGAAGACGACTTCTACCTGCAGCTCGCAGACAACTTCCTCGAGACCATCAAGCTCCTCGACATCTCGGACGCCGAGGTAGAGAGGCGCATAGAGGTGCGCGGGGCCGAGCTTGTAGACCAGGCCGCGGCCGAAGGCCGTCCCTGCATCATATACCTCGGCCATTACGGCAACTGGGAGATGGTGCCCTCGGTGGTGCGCAAGCTGCACAACGTAGACATCTCGGCCCAGGTGTACAAGCGCCAGCACGACAGGGCCTTCGACCGCCTGATGCTCAAGGTGCGCTCGCGCTTCGGCTCTGTCTCTGTGCCGCAGGCCCATATCTTCCGCCAGATGGTGAGATGGCACCGCGAAGGCAAGACCGTGATGTGCGGCTTCATAGCCGACCACCGCTCCAACCAGCACGTCTCTCACCACGAGATGACATTCCTCAACCAGCCCACACAGTTCAACCCCGGAGGCGAGGAGATAGGCAAGCGCATAGGCGGCGCCTTCTTCTATCTCGACGTCGAGAAGCCGCGCCGGGGCCGCTATACATTCACCTTCAGGCCCATCGTGCCCGAGAATATGGAAGAAGACTCGCCATACACGCGCCAATATATGCGTATGCTCGAGCAGACCATCAGGCGCCGTCCGGGCCTCTGGCTCTGGAGCCACCGCCGATGGAAGTGGAACAAGAAGGAGACACAGACCGCAAACAATCCAACAGAAAACAAATAATGAAAATAATCTGCGTAATACCGGCCAGGGCCGAGTCGTCGCGCTTCTTCGAGAAGCCCCTCGCTCTCATCCTCGGCAAACCTATGATACAGTGGGTCTATGAACACTGCAAGGAAGTGGAAATCTTCGACGAGGTAATCGTCGCCACCGACAGCGAGAAAATCAAGGCCAAGGCAGAGAGCTTCGGCGCGGCCGTAATGATGACGCGCAGCGACCACGACACCGCCACAGAGCGTCTCTACGAGGTGTCGACACGCACCGACGCCGACCTCTACGTGATGGTCAACGGCGACGAGCCCCTGCTGACACGCGACGCCATCATACAGTGTATCCCCGACGGACTCAAGCCGGGCGACTTCTTCGTGTCCAACCTCATGACCGACTTCACCAACCCGGTCGAGGTAGTGGACGCCACCAACCTCAAGATAGTCACCGCCAAGGACGACCGTTGCCTCTTCATCTCGCGCTCGCCCATCCCCTATCCCAAGGGCGCGATGGACTACGTGTTCCACAAGTTCGTGGGCGTGGGCGCCTTCACGCGCAAGGCTCTCGACTTCTACCACAACACCCCCCGCGGACCTATCGAGAAGATAGAGGAGAACGACTCGTTCCGCTTCCTCGAAAACCATATGCCCATCTACTACTACAACTGCCACTGCAAGAGCCTCAGCGTAGACAACCGCAAGGACATCGACGGCGTCGAGGCATACATGAAGTCAAAGGGCATGGCCTGATAGCGCATGAAGACAGGATTTGACGGCAAGAAAGCCATAGTGAACCATACCGGCATCGGCAACTACAGCCGACGGGTGATCAACGCCCTCGCCGCAAGCTACCCGGCCGACCAATGGTGGATATACGGCCCGCGCAGGCAGGCCCCGGACACCATAGACCGCCGTCCAGACATCCTGTATGCCTATCCCCCGGCCTTCGGGGGAAAGCTGATGTACGAGCTGTGGCGCACCCGCCTGTGCGGCAGTGACATGAGACGCCGCGGCCTCGACATCTACCACGGCCTGAGCAACGAGCTCCCCCACGGCATACCCGAGGGGACGCGAAGCATAGTCACCATACACGACCTCATCTTCATCACCCGCCCCGACACATTCTCGGCCACGGCGCGGGCCAAGCTGCTGCGGCGCACACGCCGCGCCTGCGAGACGGCAGACCGCATCATAGCCATCAGCGAGCGCACCAGGCAGGACATCATCACGCACTACGGCATCCCCGAAGAGCGCATATCGGTGGTCTACCAGAGCATAGCTCCAGTCTACTTTGAGGGCGGGCGCAATGCCAGGCCCCTGGACAGGGACCTCAGGCAGAGCCTCGGCCCCCGCTACCTGCTCTGCGTGGGCACCATAGAGACCCGCAAGAACCAGGAGGCCGTGGTCAAGGCGCTCCCCCTGCTCCCCCCCGACGTCCACTTTGCAGCCGTCGGACGCAAGACCCCGTATGCCGACCGCGTCTGCCGCATAGCCGGCGAGCTCGGCGTCTCGGACCGCCTGCACCTGCTCTCAGGCATAGACGACAGCACACTGCTGCAGCTCTACCGCGAGGCCGAGGCCTTCTGTCTCCCCTCCACCTACGAGGGGTTCGGCCTGCCCGTGGCCGAGGCTCTCGCTATGGGAGTGCCGGTGATTACAGCCACAGGCTCGTGTCTCGAGGAGGCCGGAGGTCCGGACACTATATATGTCGACCCCCACGACCATGAGGCCCTCGCAAGAGCCGTCAACCGCCTGCTCACCGATGTGGAGCTCCGCAACAGGATGGTGGAGAACGGCAGGCGATATGCCGAGAGGTTTGCAGACGCCTCGATGGCCGCAGAGCTGATGAAGGTCTACAAGGAAGTACTCTCCCAACCCTCGCGCAGATGAAGAAGCCTGTCTCTCGCCGTTCGCTCGCCAAGGGAGCCGACCGCCTCCGGTTCTATGCCGGGAACTTCGGCCGCTACTTTGCGCGCCGTCTCGGCCTCGGCCTCGGATGGGACCGCGGCAAGGCGCTTGACAGCCTGCCTGAGAGCAGGCGCGAGGAGGCGCTGAGACGCTCGGCCTACTACCTGCGTCTGCCCGAGGGAGCCTCGCTCCCCCAAGGCAAAGGGGTCGAGGTCAGGGACTTCAGATACCCCTTCGGACAGAAAAAGAAATATGCCACATATTTCTTCGACCTCTTCCGCGTCATATCCCCCTTCCCGGCCGGATGCCGCTTTGCCTATACCTTCGGCGACGTCAGCTGGGAGACAGAGCTGCCCTCGTTTGTCAAGACCCGCCCCGTTACGGAGCTGACTACAAACAGTGTGCTGATGCCTCTCAACACCGTCCGCCACTTCCGCTTTGTCTCGGACACGGTGGCGTTCAGAGATAAAAAGGACGCCATAGTCTTCCGCAACGTTGTGCGCGGGCAGGCCCACCGCCTCGCCTTCCTGCGGCGCTGGGCCGGACACCCTATGGTCGACGCCGGACAGGTCAACACCGACTGGGGCGAGCCCGAACGGTATCTGAAGCCATTCATGGACATCGACGCTCAGCTCGGATACAAGTTCGTGGCCTGCATCGAGGGCAACGACGTGGCCACCAACCTCAAGTGGGTGATGTCTTCCAACTCCGTGGCCGTGATGCCGAGACCAAGGTTTGAGTCGTGGTTCATGGAGGGCGAGCTTGTCCCGGGACGCCACTACATAATGGTCAAGGATGACTACAGCGACCTCGAGGAACGCCTGCGCCACTATATAGACCACCCCGAAGAAGCCGAGGCCATCATAGAGGAGGCCCACAGATGGGTAGACCGATTCCGCGACCGCGCCTTCGAAATCACAGTGGCCCGCCTCACGGCCGACAGATATTTCACTCTCACCAACCGTTAACACAAGCCCACCGCACAACACGCATATGCCGTCAGACTCCAAGATATCATGCAGGCTGCTGGCCATCCGCTTTTCCGCTCTCGGAGATGTGGCCATGACCCTGCCGGCCCTCTACTCACTGGCCCGCCGGTATCCTGACCTGCACATAGACTTTGTCACCACACCGTTCTTCAAGCGCCTCTTCATCAATCCTCCGGCCAACCTTCATGTCCACGGTCTGGACGTCAAGAAGGATTACCGCGGCCTCGGCGGCCTGGTGCGCCTCGTCAAGGCTCTCAGCACCTTCAGGCCCGACATGGTGGCCGACCTCCACAACGTAGGCCGCACATGGATCATAGACCAGTGGTTCAGGCTCACGGGCATCAGGGTGGCCATGCTCGACAAGATGCGCCGCGCACGCAGGCGCGTCCTGCGCAAGGGCGAGGCACAGCCTGCGTTCACAGGCCGTTATGCCGACGTCTTCGCGCGCCTCGGCTTCCCGATAACGCTCGATTTCGAGACACTCTTCCCTGACGGTGTGCCCGAGGCGGGGACAGAAATCCAACATCCCGCCGTGGGCATAGCTCCCTTCGCGAGATACTACAACAAGACATACCCGGCCGACCTGATGCGCACCGTGGTCGAGATTCTCACCCGCCGGGGCGTCAACGTCTATCTCTTCGGCGGACGAGGCCGCGAGGCCGAACTGCTGGGGACATGGACAGCCTACAACGACCGGTGTCACTCGCTGGCCGGACGCTTCACTCTCGAGGAGGAGATAGCCCTCATGGCTCGCCTGGACGTGATGGTGAGCATGGACTCGGCCAACCAGCACATGGCCGCGCTGACCGGCACGCCTGTTGTAAGCATCTGGGGCAGCACAACGCCCGCCTGCGGATTCATGGCCTATCGCCAGGACAGCGCCAACGCCCTCGCGGCCGGACTCGAGTGCCAGCCATTCACCATACCCGGGAGCGCCGAGTGTC
>JAIDJD010000181.1 GCA_029052375.1 Duncaniella sp.
TGCGCATCTTGGGCAGGCCGGACTCGATGGCCTTGGCCATGCCGCCGAGCTTCTCGATCTCCTGGATGTGCTCCCAGGCCTTGTGTGCGATCTCGTTGGTGAGCGCCTCGACGTAGTACGAGCCTCCCCAGGGGTCAACCTGCTTGGTGACGAGGGTCTCCTCCTGGATGTAGAGCTGGGTGTTGCGGGCGATGCGGGCCGAGAAGTCGGTGGGGAGCGCGATGGCTTCGTCGAGAGCGTTGGTGTGGAGGCTCTGTGTGTGGCCGAGGGCGGCGCCCATGGCCTCGATGCAGGTGCGGCCTACGTTGTTGAAGGGGTCCTGCTCGGTGAGCGACCAGCCGGAGGTCTGCGAGTGGGTGCGGAGGGCGAGCGACTTGGGGTTCTTTGGGTTGAACTGCTTGACAATCTTGGCCCAGAGGAGACGTGCGGCCCTCATCTTGGCTACCTCCATGAAGTAGTTCATGCCGATGGCCCAGAAGAAGGAGAGGCGGGGAGCGAAGGCGTCGATGTCGATGCCGGCGTTGATGCCCGCGCGGAGATACTCAAGACCGTCGGCGAGGGTGTATGCGAGCTCGATGTCGGCGGTTGCGCCGGCCTCCTGCATATGGTAGCCCGAGATGGAGATGGAGTTGAACTTGGGCATATTCTGCGAGGTGTACTCGAAGATGTCGGCGATGATGCGCATCGAGAACTCCGGGGGGTAGATATAGGTGTTGCGCACCATGAACTCCTTGAGGATGTCGTTCTGGATGGTGCCTGCCATCTCCTCGAGCTTGGCTCCCTGTTCGAGACCTGCGTTGATGTAGAAGGCGAGGACGGGGAGTACGGCGCCGTTCATGGTCATGGACACCGACATCTTGTTCAAGGGTATGCCCTCGAAGAGCACCTTCATGTCTTCGATAGAGCAGATGGATACGCCTGCCTTGCCCACGTCGCCTACCACGCGCTCGTGGTCGGCGTCATAGCCGCGGTGTGTGGCGAGGTCGAAGGCCACGGAGAGGCCCTTCTGGCCGGATGCGAGGTTGCGGCGATAGAAGGCATTGGACTCGGCGGCGGTGGAGAAGCCTGCATACTGGCGGATGGTCCAGGGGCGCAGGGGATACATGGCGCTGTACGGGCCGCGGAGGAAGGGGGGGATGCCCGATACATACTCGAGGTGTTCGAGGCCCTCGAGGTCTTCCTTGGTGTAGACGGGCTTGACGGGGATGAGTTCGGGAGTGAGCCACTCTTCGCCCTTAGTTTCGGGGGCGTGAGCCTCGCCGAAAGCATCTTTTATGATGTCTATTTCCTTGAAATTGGGTTTCATGTCTTAACTTTAGGGGATGAGAGGTATTTACTTGTTGAGGAGACGGGTGTTGAACGCCTTGAGGGTGTCGAGGACGTTGCAGCGCACGTGGATGAACTCGCTGATGCCCTCGGCCTTGAGGTCTTCCATGCAGGCGGGGGCGCCGGCCACAACAAACTCGGCGCGGCCGTCGAGATACTTGAAGGCCTTGGGGGCGAGCTCGGCATACTCGTCGTCGCTCGAGCAGAGCACAACCACATCGGCTCCCTTCTCGAGGGCGGCGTCTACGCCTTCCTCTACGGTGTTGAAGCCGAGGTTGTCGACAATCTCATATCCGGCACAGCCGAAGAAGTTGCCGGAGAACTGGGCGCGCGCAAGGCGCATGGCCAGGTTGCCTATCGTGAGCATGAATACCTTGGGGCGCTTTGCGGCGGCTTCGGTGGCGAGACGGAGTGCCTCGAAGTCGCTTGCGGCGCGCTTGACGGGGAGGCCGGCGGGGTTTTCCTCGCAGGCATTGCCGCAGGCGCAGGGGAGTGCTCCGTGGAGCTCCTTGATTTTGCCGGCGGCCATCTCGTTGACGTTGGGATACTGGTTGGTGCCGAGAAGTATCTCCTTGCGGCGGGCCACGTCGGTGTGGCGCTTGTCTGCGCTCTCGCGCACGGCCTTGGCCACCTCGCCGTCGTTGGCCTGGGCGAGGAATCCGCCCTTCTCCTCAACGTCGAGGAAGAGCTTCCATGCCTCCTTGGCGAGAGAGACGGTGAGTGTCTCGACGTAGTACGAACCGCCTGCGGGGTCGGTGACCTTGTCGAGGTGGCTCTCCTCCTTGAGGAGGTGCTGCTGGTTGCGGGCGATGCGCTCCGAGAACTCGTCGGGGGTCTGGTAGGGCACGTCGAAGGGGGTCACTGTGATGGAGTCTACGCCTGCGAGAGCGGCAGACATGGCCTCGGTCTGTGAGCGGAGCAGGTTGACGTGTGCGTCGTAGAGTGTCTGGTTGAAGCGCGAGGTGGAGGCGTGGGCCACCATCTTGCAGTCTGCCTCGGACACGCCATACTGCTTGGCTACCTGTGCCCACATCATGCGGGCGGCACGGAACTTGGCAAGCTCCATGAAGAAGTTGCTGCTGACGCCCATGTTGAACTTGATGCGGCGGGCAACCTCGTCGGCGCTGACGCCGGCCTCGGTGAGGAGGGTGAGCCATGCGGCGCCCCACGAGAGGGCATAGCCGAGCTCCTGGAAGATATAAGAGCCGGCATCCTCGAGCATGACGCTGTCTACAGCGAGCACGCGGACACCGGGGAGGGTCTTGACGGCGGCCATCAGAGCCACGGCCATCTTGGCCACGGCTTCGGCCTCGAGGGCTACGCCCTTGCGCAGGGGCTTCTTGAAGGGATTGAAGTCGATAGAACCCTTGAGCTCGGCCTCGACGCCCTTCTCGGCGGCATACACGGCGAGAGCCTCTGCCAGAGGGAGGGCCTTTTTGAGACAGCAGGTGAAGTTTACCTCGACTTTCTTGAGGTCAACGCCCTCGAGCATGATGCGGAGAGTCTCCACAGAGGGTTCGGCCACATGGAATCCGAGCGATGTCACGCCCTTGCCGAGCACGTCGAGGGCCACCTTGTTGGCCTCGGCGGCGTCATCGGCTGTGATTTCCTGACGGACCAGCCAGTCGTTGTTGTCGCGGGTGCCGCGGAGATAGGGATACTCGCCGGGGAGCGAGGCGGTTGTGGCCAGGCCTTCGATGTCCTCCGAGCGATACATGGGCTGTACGTTGAAGCCTTCGTTGGTGCGCCAGACGAGCTTCTTGTCGAAGGGCGCGCCTTTCAGGTCCGCTTCCACCTTGGCCTTCCATTCTGCTGTGGAGACGGGCGGAAACTGTTCAAATAACTTTTCTCTTTTTTCTGCCATGATATAATGG
>JAIDJD010000182.1 GCA_029052375.1 Duncaniella sp.
TAAATATTAACCTTAAACCAATCTATCTTTGAAATTCCTTTTTGGAGGTGTCGTCCGGGATTTCTGTTCCCTTCTGACATTGCAAAGGTAGCGGCTCGGGCAGAGGTGTCAAAATATTTTCAGAAAAATGTTACGCAGATTTTTTGCATACTCTGGTGTGTTGTGTATAAGTGATTGGAAATCAATCAGAAATGTTGCTGATGGAATGATTGCAATATTGTTACAGTTGTTGAAATTGTTACAATGATACACGCCCCCGCAGGGACTGATGTCTCCTGCGGGGGCGTGTGCCGCCTATGGCGTGCTGCTGAGGGGTCAGCCTCCGAAGTTGTCGTAGTGTACGGACGAGGGGTCAACTCCGAGGTCGTCGAGCATACGGTTGACCGCGGCGCTCATCGGGCCGGGGCCGCACATATAGTATTCGATATCCTCGGGGTCGGGATGGTTTTTGAGATATGTCTCGTAGATGACCTGATGTACGAATCCGGCAGTGTACTTGACGCCGGCGGCGTCTGCCGCGGGGTCGGGGCGGTCGAGCGCGAGGTGGAACTTGAAGTTGGGGAACTCCTTTTCGAGCTCGAGGAAGTCCTGGAGATAGAACACTTCGTTGAGGGCGCGTGCGCCGTAGAAGTAGTTCATCGTGCGGTCTGTGGTGTGGAGAGTCTTTGTGAGCCACATTATCTGGGCTCTCAGAGGAGCCATGCCGGCGCCTCCGCCTATCCACATCATCTCGGCCTTGGAGTCCACTATGGGGTGGAAGTCTCCGTAGGGGCCTGACATCACCACCTTGTCGCCGGGCTTGAGGGTGAAGATGTAGCTCGAGGCGATGCCCGGCATCACGTCCTGGAATCCCACCTCGGGTTTGGGCTTGAAGGGTGGGGTGGCGATGCGGACGGTCAGCATTATGCGGTCTCCCTCCTCGGGATAGTTGGCCATGGAGTAGGCGCGGACGGTGGTCTCCGTGTTGCGGCACTTGAGGCCGAAGAGTCCGAACTTTTCCCAGGCTGGGAGATACTCGTCTCCGATGAGGCTCTTGTCGATGTCCTTGTCATAGTCCATCTCGTAGGCGGGGATTTTGATCTGTGCGTACGAGCCGGGGATGAAGTCCATGTGGGCGCCGGCGGGGAGGGCTACGATAAACTCCTTGATGAAGGTGGCCACGTTGCGGTTGGATATCACCTCGCACTCCCACTCCTTGACGTCGAGGGCCGAGGCGGGGATGCCTACGGAGCAGTCTTCCTTGATTTTGACCTGGCATCCGAGGCGCCAGTGGTCCTGCTGTTCCTTGCGCGAGAAGTGGACCTTCTCAGTGGGGAGTATGTCGCCTCCGCCCTCGAAGACCTGGCACTTGCACTGGCCGCAGCTGCCCTTGCCGCCGCAGGCCGAGGAGAGGAAGATGTTGTGGTCTGCGAATGTCGAGAGCAGAGACTTGCCCGAGTCGGCCTTGATTTGCGTGTCTCCGTTGATGGTGATGGTCACCTGGCCCGAATGCACGAGATATTTCTTGGCTATCAGCAGCAAGCACACCAGCACGAGGGTGATGATGAGGAAGATGCAGACGCCTGTCAGTATAGTCAGCATAGTCGTGAACGATGGTTAGTGGTTTGGGGTGGTCAGATTTTGATGCCGAGGAAGCTCATGAAGGCTATGCCCATGAGCGCGGTGAGGATGAAGGTGATGCCCACGCCTCGCAGGGGCTTGGGGATGTTGGAGTACGAGGCGAGGCGCTCTCTGATGGCGGCTATGGCCGTGATGGCCAGGAGCCATCCGAGGCCCCATCCGCCGCCGGCGCACACGGCTGTCCATATGCTGGGGAAGTCTCTCTGCTGCATGAACAGCGACCCGCCGAGGATGGCACAGTTGACGGCTATCAGCGGCAGGAAGATGCCTAGCGAGGAGTAGAGCGAGGGCGAGTATTTCTCGACGGCCATCTCTACGAGCTGTGTCATCGAGGCTATGACGGCGATGAACATTATCAGCGAGAGGAAGCTGAGGTCTACGCTCCTGTATTCCTCGCCGAGCCACGAGAGTGCGCCGGGGCTGAGGACGTAGGTCTGGAGCAGGTAGTTGACGGGGAGGGTGACCACCAGCATGAAAGTCACGGCCACGCCCAGGCCGAAGGCTGTCTTTACATTCTTGGACACGGCGATGAAGGAGCACATTCCAAGGAAGTAGGCGAAGATCATATTGTCGACGAAGATCGACCGTATGAAGATGTTGAAATTTTCCATTTTCTCAGTTCAGAGTTGCGTGGGGGGGGTGTGGATGTTTTGGCTTGTGTGTGCCGCGGGGGTCAGTTGTCCTCCTGGAGGTCCTTGTTTACGGAGCGCTGCACCCATATGATGCAGGCCACCACTATGAGGGCCA
>JAIDJD010000183.1:0-2048 GCA_029052375.1 Duncaniella sp.
AAGCCCGGCCCCAACTCGTCCAAGACAGACGTGACATTTGTCAACTCGAGCTATGCCCGCGAGGGCGCCAGGTCGTGGGCTCCCGCCAAGTGGTTTGTAGACGGCAACAAGGCCGAGGGATTCCCCGCCGCCACAGCCGACAACTGGAAGGCGATGAAGGCCGAGACCTACACCCTCGACCAGATCAAGGCCGCAGAGCGCATCGTCACCAAGACCCCCTGGTACAAGTACACTCTCTCGGGCTCTGTAGGCCGATATATCCCCGAGCGCTATATGCTCGAGGGCTTTGAGACCGCCGACCAGGCTTTCGCCACCGTCATCGCCAAGGCCGGCACCGTCAACCGCGACCTCGTCGAGGCCCGTGTGGCCGCCGAGGCCCGCGACGGCAAGGCCGCCAAGGGCGGCGCCACACTCGGCAACGGCATCCTCGACTCAGAGACCGACGCCGAAGGCTTCTACGCCTACTCGACAGACTACACCGTGCCTGCCGACACCGACGGCGACGGCATCCCCGACGAGTGGGAGAAGGCCCACGGCCTCAACCCCGCATCATCCGAGGACGGCAACTATGTCAACGCCGAGGGCTATACAGCACTCGAGGCATACCTCAACTCGCTGATGGGCGAGACCGTGATGGACGGCTTCGAGTCTGCCATCGCAGACATCAGAGTGCCCTCTGAGCCTATCGGTTACGACGCCGCCACCGCCACCCTGACTGTAGGCGCCGATGCCGTCGGAGCCAACATCGCCATCTATACCACCGACGGCCGCCTTATCCACTCGGGCCGCGTGGCCGCATCGACCGTGTCGCTCGCCGACCTCCCCGCCGCCATCTACCTGATACGCGTATACTCTCCGACCCTCGCCCCCCGCATCGCCAAGGTGAGAAGATAAGAGGATAATGCCCCATATATAAAAACGCCGCCGACCCCGGTCTCGGAGTCGGCGGCGTTTTTTTATGCCGGCGGGGCTATCGCGGCTCGAGCGCGAGCCGTGCAGCGGCGGCTGTGCCGTTGTCGAGGCCGATGGAGGCCAGTCCGCCGGGATAGAGAGAGACCCGCGCCGTCTGGCCATAGTGGGCCTCGTGCTTGAAGGCTATGTCGAAGCGCGATATGCGGTGGGTCAGGCAGGTGTCCAGAGACAGGAGGTCAACGATCATGTCTACATACCTGCGTGTGGTGACGTGGCGGTTGACGTCTATGTCGCTCACGCGGAAGGTGTATTCGTACCGGCTTTCGGCCGCCGCGTCCTGCGGGACGGCCAGCCTGGCACAGCGGCATATCGCAGGGTCGGCCGGAGACACGAGGTCGCTCAGGTGTCCGGCGGCCTCGAGCAGGTCTATGGGGCGGCGTGTTGTGAGGTCTATAGCCATCCATACGGTGTGGACCGTGGCGAGGGTCTTGCCCGTGTTGAGGTCTGTGAGGCGGAAGGCACGGTCGGAGGCGAGGCGCGAGGCCGACTCTATCCACGTAGACAGCCGGTAGTGTCCGCCTACGGCCGGCATCCCCGTGGCTTCTATCGCCAGCCTCCCGAGTATCCACGATGCATTGTGTGGACGCAGAGCCTCGAATCCTATCCCGAGCAGGTTGGCATGGTCTGTTGCGGTGTCTATGACGAGAGAGACGAGCCTCGACAGAGGCATCTCGAGCGCCGGCGTCACGTCTGAGGCCGTCAGGGTGAAATCTGTTGAGTATGTGAGCTGGCTGTGCAT
The DNA here is from genome assembly GCA_029052375.1 of Duncaniella sp. Lineage (GTDB taxonomy): Bacteria > Bacteroidota > Bacteroidia > Bacteroidales > Muribaculaceae > Duncaniella. The sequence continues at coordinate 1,712 of JAIDJD010000183.1, forward strand.
TGGGGTCTTGTTGTTGTGGGGTTGACAAATTCCTGCAAAGCTAACAAAAACATCCCGTAGGCACAAATCCGTGGCCTTTTTTCAAATCAAAATTGTCTCTCGGACACAAAAAATTTGCGCGGATGGAAAATGTTGTGTAACTTTGCATACGTATTCGGGGCGTAGCGCAGTCCGGTTAGCGTACCTGCTTTGGGAGCAGGGGGTCGCGAGTTCGAATCTCGCCACCCCGACTACCGACGGGCGGCCGCAGGCAGATGTCTGCGGGCGGGGAGATTTTGTCGGGGGCGGTGCGCCGGATGGTAAGCCGGCACCCCAGCAAATTTTGAGGGGGGGGGGG
>JAIDJD010000183.1:2058-6013 GCA_029052375.1 Duncaniella sp.
GTTGCCCCGTATGGTCAGCCGGCCCGGCAGAGATTGTCTCTGGGGGGCCGGCGCCTGTTGTGTCGGATACGGTTTTTATCTCAGGTGGTCGTACGAGCGCAGGAGGCGGATGTCGTGGTTGATGCCCGAGACAGCCATTATCTCAAGGATGACGGAGACAGGCAGCAGGAGGTCCCATATGGTGAAGTGGGCGTCGATGCCCTCGGCCGATGCCTGCTTGTAGAGCGCGAAGCAGACCACAGCCGCGATGGCCAGCGTGAGCATCAGAGAGACAAGTATCACCGTGCGCTGAAGGGCGAGGTTGCGGTAGAGGAAGAGGCCCGTGAGCAGCAGGATGACCACGGCGCACGTGGGGATGAGGACGCCATACTCGGTCATGGTCTCGAGTGTCTCTGTGATGCCTGCCTCGAGCTGTACCACTGTGCCGTAGGGTACGATGATAAAGATGGCCATGGCTATGATGGCCAGGAAGATGTAGACGGATTGAATGCGTTGTATCTGCATGACGGTAGGTGTTTGTTTAGTAAGTTTTGCCAAAAGTAGTAAAAATTTAACAATCACAGAGACAAATTAGTTGGTATTTTTTGGTAATTTTGTCTTTGGTGCGGGAGGCCGGCGCGCGCCGTCGGGGATGTCCTGCCCGCCTGAAGACTGCAGATATGTCTCACGAACAAAGAATTGCACTATGCATACACCTCTGATACTTATAACGAACGACGACGGATACAGCTCCAAGGGGATAGCCCGCCTTGCCGAGCTTGTCTCCGGGATGGGCGAGACGGTGATAGTGGCGCCGCTCGAGGCTCAGTCGGGCAAGTCGTCTGCGATCACGGCCGAGGCTCCCCTGAGGGTGCGCTCTCACGCGCCTGTCGGCGGCGCGAGCGTCTACAGTGTGGACGGGACGCCCGTAGACTGCGTCAAGCTGGCCATGCACGCCATCCTCGACCGCAGGCCCGACCTGGTGCTCTCCGGCATCAACCACGGCTCAAACGCTTCGGTCAACAATATGTATTCCGGCACGATGGGCGCCGCCATGGAGGGGTGTGTGCTCGGCATACCCTCGGTAGGCTTCTCTCTGCTCGACCACAACCCTGACGCCGACTTTGGCGGCGCCGACGCTGTCGTCACAGAGGTGGTGGGCCGTGTCCTTGCCGGCGGGCTCCCCGAGGGGGTCTGCCTCAACGTCAACATTCCCGCCGGGTGTCGTCCGGAGGGCATCAGGACAGTCCGCGCCGCCGCGGGCCACTGGACCGAGGAGTACCGCGACTACTCTACGCCCTCGGGCCGTCCTTTCTACTGGCTGACGGGCAAGTTTCACAACCTCGAGCCCGACAACCCCGAGACAGACGAATACTGGCTGGCCCGCGGCTGGGCCACGGCCGTCCCCATACGTCCCGACCAGACGGCCCTCGACATGATATCACGCATCAAGAATCTGCTCGAACAATGACACATATGCTCCGCTCTCTCCTCCTCGTGGCGCTGTCTGTGATTATTGTGTCTCCGGCGCTCAGGGCCTTCCCGCTCGAGGCCGCCGGTATCGACACCGCCCGCACCTCGGTCTGGATACACGACCTGAGGCTCGGCGCCGACCTCGTGCGCGCCAACATCGACTGTCCGCTGGTGCCAGCCTCTGTCACCAAGGCCGTCACCTCGGCCTCCCTGCTCAGCATAGCCGACGAGAACGAGCGCTTTGCCACACCCGTCGTGGCCCTCGGCGAGATTTCGGCCGGCGGTGTGCTCGACGGCGACATCGTGGTGAGGGCTTCGGGCGACCCTACCATAGAGTCGGCCTTTCTCGAGGGTACGCGCGGTTTTGCCGACTCGATAGCCTCTGCCGCCCTCCGCGCGGGCATACGCGAGGTGAGGGGGTCGGTGGTGATAGACGAGAGCGGCTTTCAGGACGCCACCACTCCGCCCGGATGGATGGACGAGGACCTGCTGTGGCCCTACGGCGCGCGTCTCCACGGCGCCAACTATTCCGACAACAGGTTTCAGCTCCGCTGGCCCTCCAGGGCCACGGTCCCCGAGGTGCCTGGCCTGAAGTTCAGCACAGTCCAGGGGCGCGGGCGCCGCGCCAAGGTGACGCGCAAGGATGGCTCGGAGACCTTCACTGTCTCGGGCAACACCCGCCGGGCCTTCTCGGACAGCTATGCCATGCCCCGTCCGGCCAAGGCTATGCGCGCGGCCGTGACCAAGGCGCTGGCCGACGCCGGCATCGAGGTGAAGGGGGGCAAGACCGGAAAGCTCGAAGCCGAACATCCGCTCTATGTCCACCTCTCCCCGCCCTTCGGCGAGATATTGCGCAGTCTGATGGTGCGCTCGGACAATCTTATGGCCGAGGGTATGCTCCGCGCCCTCGTGCCCGGAGGCACCCGCGCCGAAGCCTTGGCCGAACAGCGCAAGATATGGGCCTCCGAGGTGCTCAGCCCCCACGGCGTCAGCCTTGTGGACGGCAGCGGCCTCTCGCGCTCGGACCGTCTTACGGCCCGTTTTCTCGGCGGTGTGCTGCGCTCGATGGCTGCTTCAGATGCTTCTGAGGTCTATGCCGGGCTCTTCCCGAGGGCAGGCATAGACGGCACCCTGCGCAACTTTCTCGTCGAGACCCCTCTGGAGGGGCGTGTGGCCATGAAGACCGGCTCGATGAGGGGTGTGCAGTCGTATGCCGGCTATCTCCTCGACGACGAGGGGAGGCCAACACACATGATGGTCTTTATCGCCAACGATTTCCGTTGTGCGCGTGCCGGACTTAAAAATGCCATTCAGGATTTGCTGCTAAAAATATTTTCCGTAAGTTTGCAAAATGAAAACTGACAACGAATACAGACGCCTTGCGGCCCTGGCCATGGAGGTCGAGGGCCTGCTCCTGTTGCTTGAATCGCGCTCGGGCGAGGATACCTCCATGGTTTTGGAGCTCCTCGGCGAGAAGGCCGCGATGCTTCAGGGAGGCATCATGGCGCTGCCCTGTCCCTGCAGGCAGGCCGAGGCAGAGATAGAGAACAAGACTGCCTGCGAGGCCAAGGCCGAAGCCGCGAAGGCTGAAGAAAAGGCCGAAGAAAAGGCCGAAGCCGTGAAGGCTCAAGAAGAGATAAAGGCAGAGGCCTCCGAGGCTTGCGAGACACAAGAAGCCTCCGTGACCCCCGTCCTGCGCCCCACCGTGGGCGAGGCTCTGGAGACGCCCGAGACCCTCGACGAGCGCATAGCCCGCGAGCGTGCCCGCGACATCAAGAAGGCCTTCACCATCAACGACAAGTTCCGCTTCCGCCGCGAACTCTTCCACGACTCTCAGGAAGAGTTTGACGAGACGCTCGACATCATATCCGGCATGGCAAGCTTTGGCGAGGCCGAAGAATATTTCTACGACGATCTCTGCTGGAACCCGTCCGACACCGAAGTGATGGCTTTCATGGAGAGTGTCTCGAGACACTTCTGAATCTCACGACCATGGGCAAGCTGTATATAGTGCCGACCCCCGTCGGCAACATGGCCGACATGACGCCGAGGGCCGTAGAGGTGCTCTCGAAGGTGAGTGCAATCTATGCCGAGGACACCCGCACGTCGGGCGTCCTGCTCAAGCATTTCGGCATCACCACTCCCTGTCTCAGCCACCACAAGTTCAACGAGCACGCCACTGCCGCGCCTATCGTGCGGCGTCTGCTCGCCGGCGAAGACCTCGCGCTGATCAGCGACGCCGGTACCCCCGGCATCAGCGACCCGGGCTTCATGCTGACGCGCGAGTGCCGCCGCGAGGGCGTGGAGGTCGAGACGCTCCCCGGCGCCACTGCCTTTGTCCCCGCGCTGGTCAACTCGGGACTGCCCACAGACCGCTTCACCTTCGAGGGCTTCCTGCCGCCCAAGAAAGGGCGCCGCACCAGGCTCGAGGCCATAGCCTCGGCCTCATGCACGAGCATCGTCTACGAGATGTCGCTTATACACATCTGACGCTGCCGCCGAT
>JAIDJD010000184.1 GCA_029052375.1 Duncaniella sp.
GGTGGCCGACACTCTTATCTCGCGCTTTCCCTCGTTCATCCCGGCCCGGGTCGGTGTGGTGATGGACCATTGTGTGGAGATGGTAGCGTCTCTGCTGGCCGTCAACAAGGCCGGCGCGGCCTTCGTATGCGTCGAGCCCGACTTCCCGCCCGAGCGCACAGTGCGCTTCCTGATGGAGACCGGCGTCGACTTTGTGATAACCCAGGAGAAGTATGCCTCGCGGCTCTCGCAGTTCACCCTGATGATAGCCGGCAAGGATATCTATGCCAACCCGGCCCTCATGCCCCTGCCGGACCGCAGCCGCCCCGACAGGCCCGCATACATCCTATACACGTCGTCGACCACGGGCTATCCCCTCGGCATCATGACGGGCAACCCTCAGGTTGTGGCCATGGCCGAGCGCTTCGGCAAGGCCCTGCGCATCACGCCCGACGACATAATGCTCCAGTATTCGGCCTCGATAGTCAACCTGTTTGTCCAGGAGGTGTTCGGTATGCTGTTGAACGGCGGCGTGGTCACCATCCCCTCGGCCAGGACCCGCAACGACCTCGGCGCCCTGCTCCGCTTCTGCGACGAGCAGTATGTCACCATCGTCAGCGGCTTCCCCTACCTGCTCCAGGAGCTCAACTCAGTGAGGTCCCTGCCCATGACGCTCCGCATGGCCATAAGCGGTGGCGACACCCTGCAGCCGTCGGCCATCGGCCATCTGACCGAGCAGATTCCGGTCTACCACTCATACGGCCCCCAGGAGGCCACTGCCTTCTCGACGCTCCACTGCTGCAACAGCGCAGACACCCTCCCCTCGGGCCACTATCCGCTCGGCAAACCGCTCGAAGGTGTGGAGATAATGATACTCGACGACGGCCTCAACCCCGTGGCCGACGGCGAGGCAGGCGAGATATGCATCGCCGGCAACGGCGTGGCCGACTCCATCACCGGCGACCACCGCCTGGAGATGCTGGCCTCACTGGCCACGCTCGGCGACGGACGCCGTGTGGCCCGCACGGGCGACATAGGACGCCGCCTCCCCGACGGGACATACGAGTATCTCAGACGCAAGAACACAGAGGTCAACATCCTCGGCAAGCGAGTGGTGACGGGCGAGGTAGAGCGTGCCCTGCTGGCCTCGGACGAGGTGAAGGAGTGTGCCGTCATCAACTACACGGACGAGAAGGGCCAGGCCTACCTCGTGGCCTATGTGGTACCCTCGACCAAGAGCTTCTCGCTCTCGTGGGTCAAGAACAAGATAGCCCAGTCGCTCCCGGCCTACATGATACCTGAGTTCTTCGTTCTGCTCTCGGAGTTCCCGATGACAGCCTCCGGCGAGGTCAATCCCCATGCCCTCCCCGTGGTGCTGAGAGACGCGGCCGTATAGAATAGGATCAGCCGGCTCACACCGGCTGATCCTGCATTTTCATGTTCTGATTACGAGCGGTAAACGAGGCTCGAACTCGCGACCCTCAGCTTGGGAAGCTGATGCTCTACCAACTGAGCTATTACCGCAGGGGATTGATTCTTGGTAAAAAAGTATTCTTTGGTATGGTTTAGAATGTCGGCACAGGCCCTCGGGGGGCCTTGTCGATGGCCTTTATGAGGCCTAAGACTTTGCAAAGGTAAGCAATAATTTCTATAAAACAAGCGCCCGCCCCAACTTTTAACACAAAAATGCAAGCGGGGCGGAGCCTGGGGCATCATGGCCGACGGGCAAGCGGCCTTCGTGGCAGAGCAGCATCCGCTTGAGCTCTACCCCCGGGGCATAGCCCGTCAGCGAGCCGTCCGAGCCTATGACGCGGTGGCAGGGGACTATCAGCGCCACGGGATTGTGATGGCACGCCTGGGCCACGGCTCTCGAGGCCCGCGGATTGCCCACACGGCGCGCCAGCTCGGCATAGCTGACGACACACCCGAAAGGTATCCCGAGCAGGGCCTCCCACACGCGCAGGCGGAACGGCGTGGCTCCGCGCGAGAGGTCGAGAGGCAGGTCGAACTCCTGCCGCTCGTGTCTGAAATACTCGCCTATCTGCTCTGCCGCGCGGCAGAGCAGAGGCGTCGAGGGCGCCGCAAGACGGGCGCGGCCGTCAGGCCGGCATCCGGATATGCCCCGGTCTCCGGCCTCGATGACCAGCGGCCCGAGCGGAGAGTCTGTCACACACATTTCCATGGATGCAAAGTTAAGGATAATTAGCTGAATCCACAGAAATTTTAACGCCCCGATTGCGTTATCATGTAAATCATACTCAACCGTGGACATAAGAATCTTCAAAGAGAATCTCACGAGATACTCGTCATACTACAATCGCGCAGACCTCTTCGGCAAGATAAAGCGTGTGGCCGCCAAGGCCGGTGTCAAGACCGTACACATGGTGTTGATACTCTACTACGCCATGTTCGACAAGCGGGTTCCGGTCAAGGACAGGCTGATGGCCGCGGCCGCCCTGGGCTACTTCATCCTGCCCCTCGACCTCCTGCCGGACACTGTCCCTCTCGGATTCTCGGACGACGCCGCGGCCGCGCTCTTCGTCGTGCGCCACATCTGGAACAACCTCTCCGAAAAGACCTTCGAGAAGGCCCGCGAGAAGCTCGGCGAGTGGTTTGACAACCCCGGAGAGACAGGTCTTGCCCGCGGATACTGAAAACAGGGGACAAAATTGTATTGAGATTTGTTATTTTCCCCTAATCTTCTTACTTTTGTTAGCCTCAAGATGTTTAATAATCAAGATCAACCAAACCTTCAGACCGATATATGGAAAAAACCTGGCGTTGGTTCGGGCCCAACGATAAAATAACGCTCGAGATGCTCAGACAGATTGGCGTCGAGGGCATCGTCACATCCCTGCACCACATCCCCAACGGCGAGGTGTGGAGCCTCGGAGAGGTAGAGAAGATGAAAAACTATATCGAGGCCCGCGGACTCAGATGGTCCGTTGTGGAGAGCCTCCCCGTCAGCGAATCCATCAAGTATGGCGGCCCTGACCGCGACCAGCTGATAGAACGCTACAAGGAGAGTCTCGCCAACCTGGGCAAGGCAGGCGTCAAGACCGTCTGCTACAACTTCATGCCCGTGCTCGACTGGGCCCGCACAGACCTCGAGTATCCCAACGCAGACGGCACGTCCAACCTCTACTTCAACCGCGCCGAGTTTGCATACTTCGACATCCACATCCTCAAGCGCCCCGGGGCCGAGGCCGACTATGACGCCGAGACCCTCCGCAGGATGAACACCGAGGTGCTCCCCCGCATGGACGCCGAGGCCGAACACCGCCTGGTAGACAACATCATAGTCAAGACCCAGGGCTTTGTCAACGGCAATATCTCCGAGAACGACAAGGAGCCGGTAGAGAAATTCCGCTCTCTGCTCGCCCTCTACAAAGACATCGACCGCGACAAGCTGCGCGCCAATCTCAAGTACTTCCTCGAGGCCATCATGCCCGTGTGCGACGAGTATGGCATCGATATGTGCGTGCATCCCGACGACCCCCCGCTCCAGATACTCGGACTGCCGCGCATCGTCACCTGTGCCGACGACATCCGCTGGCTGCTCGAGGCTGTCCCCGACAGCCACAACGGCCTCACCTTCTGTGCAGGCTCGCTGAGCGGCGGCGCACACAACGATGTGGTGGCCATGGCCGAGGAATTCGCTCCCCGCACCCACTTTGTACACGCCCGCATATGCAAGGTGCTCCCCGACGGAGACTTCAAGGAGTCTACCCACCTTGACCCACGCCTCGTAAAGATTGTGCGCACCTTCCAGAACGAAGACCGCCCCATCCCGATGCGCGTAGACCACGCCCCCCTCATGCTCGGCGACGAGAAGATGGGATACAACGCCGGATACTCGTTCCACGGACGTATGCTCGCCCTCGGCATGGTCTCCGGCATCATGGCCGCGGCAGACGCCGACAGGAAGGCCGAGTGAGACCGGCGGCACAGCCCGCTCAAAGACACTGACATACATCCAATCCTAACAAACCGACAGAAATGAACGAACTCTTTTCGATAAAAGACCAGGTAGTGGTCATCACCGGAGGCACCGGTGTCCTCGGATGCTGCATAGCCGAACATCTCGCAAAAGAGGGAGCCAAGGTGGCTATCCTCGGACGCCGCAAGGAAGAGGGCGACAAGATTGTCGCCGACATCAGAAAGGCCGGAGGCGAAGCCTCGTTCTACGTCACAGACGTATGCTCGCTCGAGACCGTAGAGCAGAACTGCAAGGACATCCTGGCCAGATACGGCAGGGTGGACGCCCTGCTCAACGCCGCCGGAGGCAACCAGCCCGGAGCCACGATAGCCCCCTCGGGCACATTCTTCGACATAGACATCGAGGCCTTCCGCAAGGTAGTGGACCTCAACCTCACAGGCACCCTCATCCCCACCCAGGTGTTCCTCCGTCCCATGGTGGAGGCCGGACACGGCTCCATCATCAACTTCTCGTCGATGGCCGCCTTCCGCCCAATGACCCGCGTGATGGGCTACGCCGCCGCAAAGGCCGCCATCTCCAACATGACAGCCTTCCTGGCCAACGAGATAGCCACTAAGTTCTCGCCCGCCATCCGCGTCAACGCCATAGCCCCGGGATTCTTCCTCACCAACCAGAACCGCTCTCTGCTCACCAATCCCGACGGAAGCCTCACCCAGCGCGGCGCCGACGTAATAAGGCAGACACCCTTCAAGAGGTTCGGCAAGCCCGAAGAGCTCTGCGGCACCATCCAGTACCTGCTGAGCCCCGCCTCGTCGTTCGTCACCGCCACAGTGGCTGTGGTCGACGGCGGATTCAACTCGTTCGCAATGTAAACAATCCCACCCATCCCTGACGGAAGCCCGGAGACCACCCGGGCTTCCGCCTCATGTTTTCAACACCTTAATCCAATCCCGTGATCTGCAAGAAACTTCTCTTCCCGGCCATAGCCATGCTCATGGCCCCGACAGCCTTCGCCGCCGGTCCATACCACGCCGTGGTGGCACAGGACGGCACAGGCGACTACAAGACCGTGTCCGAAGCCATCGAGGCCGCCCCCGAAGGACGCACAGCCCCCTGGCTGATACTTGTCAAGAAAGGCGTCTACGACGAGCTCCCCGTGATACCCGCCGCCAAGACCAACATACACCTCATAGGCCAGGACCGCTCCAACACCGTCATCACCCACCGCATCAACCAGGGAGGCAAGCCGCAAGACCAGCCGCGCTACAACCTCACCTCCTACTGGGGATGCTCTGTCAACAATCCCGACTCGCCCACATCGGGCAAAGGCCCGGCCATGACGATGGTCTTCGGCCCCGGATTCTATGCCGAGGGCATCAGCTTTGTCAACGCCTGGGGCACACCGTCGTCGTCCGGCCCGCAGGCCCTCGCCATACACAGCAACGCAGACCGCGTGGCCTTCAGCGACTGTGCCTTCCGCTCGTTCCAGGACACATGGCGCACGCCCTCGAGCGACACCGCGCGCAACTATGCCCGCGGATGCCTCATCGAGGGAGCCGTAGACTATATGTATGACGGCGGAGACGTCTTTGTCGAAGACTCCGAGTTCTACAACGTGCGCGGAGGCTCTGTCATAGTGGCCCCCAGCCACGGCCCCGACACCAAGTATGGCTACGTCCTCAAAGACTGCGTGGTCAGCGGCAACGCCGAGAGCGCCGACGGACGCACCAAGCTCGGACGTCCCTGGAAGAACGCGCCCAAGACCGTATGGATCAACACCACCCTGCTGATACCCATAGCCGAGGCCGGCTGGGACAACATGGGCGCCATCCCCGCCATATTCGCCGAATACGGCACCCACGACCGCTCCGGCCGCCCCGCCGACCTCTCGGGCCGCAAGCACACCTACAGGACACGCGACAACCGCGAGGGCTCGTGTCCCAACACGCTGACAGCCGACCAGGCCGCCGCATACACCTACGAGGCCGTCATACGCCCCTCCGAGGGATGGGACCCGCGCGCCATCTCGGCCAAGCTCCCAAAGCCCTCGGGCATAGCCTATGCCGACGGCGTCATGACATGGAAGCCCGTCGAGGGAGCCGCCGGGTACATCGTGTATGACGGCGACGACATCGTGGCCATCGTGACAGAGCCCCGCGCAGAGCTCCCCGGCGTCAAGACTTCGCTCAAGGTGCGCGCCGTCAGCCCCACGGGAGCCAAGGGCCTCCTGGGCACATGACAGCGGCCCGAGCCCCACAGACCACACAAAAAGAGTATTACCTGAAAAAACTAATCCAAACCATCCAGAACCAATGATTATCAACAAGACACTTGTCTGCGCGGCCGCTGTGGCACTTGCGGCACCCTTCGCGACACTCAACGCCGCAGACAACCCCTATGACGCATACTACAAGGGTATGCCCGTCGAGATGCCCCGCGTATCGGCTCCCGAGATACCCGCCTACGAGGTGACCGTCACCGACTTCGGCGCCATAGGCGACGGCCTCACACTCAACACCGAGGCCTTCGCCAAGGCCATGGCCCACCTCGCCTCGAAGGGCGGAGGCAAGCTCAATGTCCCCGAGGGCATATGGTATACCGGCCCCATCACATTCGAGAGCAACGTCGAGCTCCACCTCGCCAACGGCGCCCTGGTGCTCTTCTCCGAAAACCTCGCCGACTATCCCGTGGTCAAGAGCGACTGGGAGGGCCTCTCTACCCACCGCTGCCTCTCGCCCCTCAACGCACGCGGCAAGCACGACATAGCCATCACGGGCAACGGCACATTCAACGGCAACGGCCAGAAGTGGCGCCCCGTCAAGAAGGGCAAGATGACAGCCGACCAGTGGAAGAAACTCACCGCCGCCGGCGCCGTCAACAGCAAGGGCGACGTGTGGTTTCCCAACGAGCGCATCCGCGAGGTCTACGAAAACAGAGAGATGCAGGCCGCAGTCCACAGCGGAGACAAGGCCACGGTAGAGTATGCCCATGACTTCCTCCGCCCCGTGCTCCTCTCGTTCATCGGCTGCAAGAACGTCATGCTCAAGGACGCCACATTCGAGAACTCGCCCGCATGGAACATCCATCCCCTGCTCTGCGACAACCTCATCGTGGACAACATCAATGTCCGCAACCCCTGGTATGCACAGAACGGCGACGGCATCGACATCGAGTCGTGCAACAC